>WLOY01000131.1 GCA_009699015.1 Actinomycetota bacterium
CGGCCGTGGGGCTGCCAATGCCGCGCCGAGCGAGTCGATGACCGCTGATGCGGCGCCGAGCGAGTCGACGACCGCTGATGCCGCGCCGAGCGAGTCGACGACCGCTGATGCCGCGCCGAGCGAGTCGACGACCGCTGATGCCGCGCCGAGCGAGTCGACGCCGTGACCCAGACCCGCGCCCCCGTCCGCGCCAAGCCCCTGCGCGACTCAAAGGGGTATCGCCGGCCCGTCAGCCGGGACTTCCTCACCCTCGGCGACCCACGCAAGCGAGGCATCGCCCTCATCGTCATCACCTGCTTGGTGCTCGGCGGATTCGCGGTGCGACTCGTCGAACTCCAGGCGGTGAAGGGCCAGGCGCTCGCGGGCCAGGCACTCGACCAACGGTTGCGGACACTGACCCTGCCCGCACTGCGAGGCTCGATCATGGATGCGAAGGGCGAGATCCTCGCCGCCACCGTCGAATCCCGCGATCTCACAGCGGACCAGACGATCATCGTCGATCCCCGTGCCGCCGCCGAGAAGCTCGCGCCGATCCTCGGCCTCGATGCCGGCGTTCTCGCCCTGAAGCTCACCGGCGACCGTCGATTCGTCGTGATCGAGAAGGGCCTGACCCCGGAGACATGGCGGCGCATCGAGGCACTGGGAATCCCCGGGCTCGTCGGTACCTCGTCCTCGCGCCGCATCTACCCCGCCGATGATCTCGCCGCGAACGTGGTCGGTTTCGTCGGTGCGGAGGGCGTCGGCCTCGAAGGGATCGAGTTCGCCTACAACGAGCAGCTCGCGGGCGTCGAGGGCACGACGACCTACGAGCGGGGGTCAGGTGGGAGCGCCATCCCGACTGCGGGGAAGACGCGAGTCGATGCGACCGCGGGGGTCGACATCACCCTGACGATCGACCGAGACATTCAGTACATCGCCCAGCAGGTCCTGGCAGAGAAGGTGAAGGGCTCACGGTCGGACAGCGGCACCGTGGTCGTCATGGACCCTCACACCGGGCACATCCTCGCGCTGGCCACCGAGCCGACTTTCAACTCGAACGAGGCGTCGAAGGCGCCGGCCGACCAGCGCGGCAACCGCGCACTCCGCGATGCCTACGAGCCGGGGTCCACGAGCAAGGTCATGACCCTCGCTGCGGTGATCAACGAGGGTGCCTCGAATATCAATGCGTCCTTCAAGGTGCCGGGCCAGCTCGAGCGCGGTGGCAAGGTCTTCCGTGATCACGATGCACATGGCAACGAGGTACTCACCCTTGCCGGCATCATGGCGAAGTCGAGCAATATCGGGGCGATCATGGCCTCAGAGCGCATCGGCGGTCGAGTGATGCTCGGATACCTCAAGAAGTTCGGCATCGGAGAGAAGACGGGCCTCAACTTTCCCGGGGAGGGGTCAGGGAGTGTTCCCGCCTACGCAGACTGGTCACCGACGACCTTTCCAACCCTGGCCTTCGGCCAGGGCCTGAGCCTCAACAGCGTTCAGGCGGCGAGCATCTTCGCGACGATCGCGAACGACGGGGTGCGGATCGAGCCCACTCTCGTCGCCTCCGTCACGAATCCGGACGGAACCACGGCTTCCCTCCCCGAGCCGAAGACCACCCGAGTGGTCTCGGCCGGTACCGCGTCCCAGATTCGACTCATGCTCGAGGCAGTCGTGGGCGAGGGCGGAACTGCGCCGAAGGCGGCAATCAGGGGCTACCGCGTCGGAGGCAAGACGGGAACTGCCCAGATGTTCGATCCCAAGAACGGAGGCTACGGTAACGGGGTGATTGCCTCATTCATCGGAATGGCGCCGATCGATGACCCGCAGCTGGTCGTCGCGGTCACCCTCGTCAACCCGAAGAAGGGACGCTACGGGGGCCAGCTCGCCGGCCCGGTGTTCAAGCGGATCATGACCTACGCGCTTCAGGCGCGCCAAATCCCACCGACTGGCACCAGGCCTCCGAATCTCCCGCTCGTCCTCGACGGCAAGCCGTAGTCGCGGTGGCGCCACTGCCGAGGCCGACGTCGCGCAAGACGGCCATCACCGACCTTGGATCCATGATCGGCCCCGCGCTCGTGCGCGTGCACGGGAACGCGAGCGGATTCGTCACCGGAGTCGAACTAGACTCCCGGCAGGTGCGACCCGGTGACCTGTTTGCGGCGCTGCCGGGCCATGTCATGCACGGTGCGGCCTTCGCGGCGCAGGCCGTCGAAAACGGGGCGTCAGCGCTTCTCACGGATAGCACTGGCCTGACCCTGCTGCCGGCCGACGTGCTCGACCGAGTTCCCATTATCGAGGTCACGCAACCACGGTCGTGCCTAGGACGAATCTCGTCGGCCGTCTACGGCAGGCCCTCAGAGGCGATGACCGTACTCGGAATCACCGGGACCAACGGCAAGACGACGGTGTCTTACCTGCTCGATGCGGGCCTGCGCGCCGCTGGACGGACGACGGGCGTCATCGGGACAATCGGCATCCGGGTTGACGACACGCACCTTGACACGACGCGCACCACGCCCGAAGCCCCTCATCTTCACGCGATACTTGGCGTCATGCGCGAGGTGGGTGTTGACTCCGTCGCGGTCGAGGTGTCGAGCCATGCCCTCGACGAGGGTCGGGTCGACGGAGTGAGGTTCACGGTCGCTGGCTTCACGAACCTCAGCCAGGACCATCTCGACTACCACGGCACCATGGAGAACTACTTTGAGGCGAAGGCGGCGCTCTTCACCCGTGAGAGGTGCGAATGCGCAGTCATCGGCATTGATGACGAATGGGGGCTGCGGCTGAGCGCGGAGGCGACCGTCCCGGTGATCACGTGGTCCATGCGTAACGGTGCCGAGTCCGGCCGAGGTCCTCGCAAGGGTGCCGATTGGACGCTGTCACGCAGCGACGGCGAATGGGTCGCCGAGGGGCCCGGTGGGGAGCGGACTGCGCTCGATATGCCCCTGCCAGGAGCCTTCAACCGGGCAAATGCCCTCTGTGCGTTCGTCATGCTTCGCCAACTCGGCATCGATGGCCCGGTGGCGGCGGCCGGAATCTCGCAGGTGCGCGTGCCGGGCCGGATGGAGTGGATCGGCCGCGGGGGACCGGTGACCGCGATCGTCGACTATGCGCATTCACCGGACGCAATCGAGGCCGCGATCCTCACCGTTCGGCTGGATGCCGCGGGCCGCGTCATTGCCGTGATCGGTGCGGGCGGTGACCGCGACCGGGCCAAGCGGCCGATGATGGGGGCGTGCGCCGCCGTTCACGCCGATGTCGTCATCGTCACGGACGACAACCCCCGCTCCGAGGATCCTGCGTCAATCCGGGCAGCGGTCATGCAGGGCGCACTGGCGTCGGGGTCCGGGGCAGATGTCGAGGAGGTCGCCGACCGGCGACTGGCCATCATTCGTGCCGTCGAACTCGCCGGGCCCGGTGACATCGTGCTCGTGCTCGGGAAGGGCCATGAGCAGGGCCAGGAGATCGCGGGGACGATCCTGCCGTTCGATGACCGCGACGAGGTTCGGCGCGCCCTTGGGTTACCGGTCGGTGGCGACCAATGATGCCCATGACCGTCGGCGAGATCGCCGACGTCGTTCGCGGGGACTGCCATCACGTCGATGCCGCGACCGTGGTGACCGATGTCGTCGTCGACTCGCGTGAGGCAGCGCCGGGCGCCATGTTCGTGGCGATCGCGGGCGAGCGGTCCGACGGCCATTCCTTCGCTGCGGAGGCTGGCGCGCGCGGAGCCTGCGTGACCCTGTCGGCTCGGGTGCTCGACGGCCCGTGCCTGGTCGTCGATGATCCGGTGCTCGCGCTCGGGCGACTAGCGCACTGGGTGCGCTTGCACCGGCTCCACTGCACGGTCGTCGCGATCACCGGATCGAGCGGCAAGACGAGTACCAAGGACCTGATCGCCGGGGTGCTGGGGCGCAGCGGAGAGACCGTCGCCGCGGCAGGCTCGTTCAACACCGAGGTCGGCGTTCCGCTCACTATCCTCCGAGCCGACGAGACGACCGATTACCTCGTCCTCGAGATGGGGATGCGCGGTGAGGGGCATATCCGGTACCTCTGCGAGATCGCCGTTCCATCGGTGGGTGTCCTCATCAACATAGGCTCGGCACACATGGGCATGCTCGGGTCGGTTGAGGCAATCGCGCGGGCCAAGGGGGAGATCCTCGAAGGGCTGCCGAGCAGCGGGATCGCGATCGTCAATGGAGACGACGCAGCAGTGATGGAGCAGTCCCGCCGCACGTCGGCCGCCGTCGTCACGTTCGGCACGGGTGCGTCCTTCGACGTCCGCGCAACGGACCTTCGACTCGATGACCACGCCCGCCCGTCATTCACCCTTCACCACGGCGATCAGGCGGTACCCGTCTCGCTGCTCCTGCACGGCGAGCACTCGGTGCTCAACGCGCTGGCCGCGGCGGCAGTGGGGGCAAGCCTCGGGATCCCGATCGACGAGATCGCCGCGGCATTGGGCGCAGCAACGCCCGAGAGCAGGTGGCGGATGGAGGTGCGGGAGTCCGACGAGGGCTGGACGATCGTGAATGACTCCTATAACGCGAACCCCGACTCGATGCTCGCAGCCTTGCAGGCACTTGCGGCGATGGGGGCGGCACGGCGCAGCTGGGCTGTCCTCGGCGAGATGCGCGAGCTTGGCGAAATATCGGATGCCGAGCACGAGGCGGTCGGCATCCTGGCGTCCAACCTGAGAATCGACAGGCTGGTGTGCGTCGGCGAGGGCGCACGCGGCATGGCTTCTGCCTGCAGCGCCGATGGCGCGACGCTCACCCGGGCGACATGGGTCGCGACCCCGGAGGATGCGATCTCGATGCTGCGCAGCGAGCTCACCCGTGGCGACGTCGTGCTCGTCAAGGCGTCTCGGAGCATCGGCCTCGAGCGCATAGCCGAAGCACTCCTCGCGAAGGGCCGGTCATGAGACTCGTCGTCATGGCTGCCGCCATCGCAACCATCGTGTCCCTCATCGGCACGCCGCTCCTCATCAAGCTCCTCGCGCGACGCGGCTATGCGCAGGCGATTCGCGTCTCGGTCGAGGGCGAGCTCTACCCGGCGCACGAGGGCAAGCGTGGCACGCCGTCGATGGGCGGCGCGGCGATCATCATCGCCGTCATCGCCGGCTACGCCCTCACCCATCTGCTCGTCTGGCGACCGATGACCCCCTCGGGCCTCCTCGTCATCTTCCTCATGGTCGGCCTAGGGCTCGTCGGCCTCGCCGACGACTACCTGAAGATATTCAAGCAGCGGAGCACCGGCCTTCGAGCCCGTACCAAGCTCATCGGTCAGGCCGTCGTGGCATTGGCGTTCGCTTGGCTGTCGCTGAACTTCACCGACGGGGGCCCCACCCCTGCATCGCTGGCGATCTCCTTCGTACGCGACACCTCGATCGTCCTTCCGGTTGCACTGTTCCTCCTGTGGGTGTGGTTCCTCGTGACCGCGACGACGAATGGCGTCAACCTCACCGATGGCCTGGACGGGCTCGCGATCGGCGCATCGATCATGACCTTCCTGTCGTACGTGCTCATCTGCATCTGGCAGTACGGGCAGAACTGCACCTTCCTCGACGTCGATCCCGCGACCTGCTACGCCACGGTGAATCCGCTCGACCTGGCGGTCGTCGCAGCTGCCGCCGCGGGCGCGAGCTTCGGCTTCCTTTGGTGGAACACGGCCCCAGCGCGAATCTTCATGGGCGACACCGGGTCCCTGGCACTCGGAGGGGGCATCGCCGGCCTGGCGATCCTCAGCAGAACCGAGCTCCTCCTCCCCATGCTTGCCGGCCTGTTCCTCATCACCTCCCTCTCGGTGATCGGCCAGGTCGGATCGTTCAAGCTCACCGGCCGCCGAATCCTGCGAATGGCGCCGATCCACCACCACTTCGAGATGCTCGGGTGGCCTGAGATCCAGATCGTCGTGCGCTTTTGGATCATCCAGGGCCTCTGCATCGGGGCGGGGCTCACGGTGTTCTACGCCGAGTGGGTTCGCACGTGATCGATTCGCTGCACCGCACCTCCGACTGGAGCACCGTCAACGCAGTCGTCGCCGGGATCGGCGTCGCCGGCTTTGCCTGCGCCGACGCACTCGCCCAGCTCGGTGCCCGGGTCGTCCTCATCGACGCAGGGGATGCGCCTGAGCTGCGTGAGCGCGCTGAGATCCTCGACGTGATCGGCGTCGATGTACGCCTGGGGTTCACCGGGGACCTGCCGGCATGCGACGTCCTCGTTGTCTCGCCGGGACTGCCGCCCTCGAGCCCGATCATCCGACAGGCCCTCGACCAAGGGGTGCCCGTCTGGGGCGAGCTCGAGCTCGCGTGGCGGCTGCGGCCAGCCGTCTCGCCTGCGCCGTGGCTCGTCGTGACCGGGACGAACGGCAAGACGACCACGACCCTCATGCTCGAGTCCATGCTCCGAGCGGCCGGACTGCGCACGTGCTCCGCGGGAAACATCGGGATGTCGCTCGTCGGAGTCGTCATGCACGACGAGGTCGATGTGATCGCCGTCGAGGTGGGTGCGCCGCAATTGCCGTTCGTGACCTCGATGAGCCCGCTGGCGTCGGTGTGCCTCAACATCGCGGATGATCACATCGACCACTTCGGAAGCCTCGAGGACTACATCGCGGCGAAGGCACGCATCTACGAGCACACCCAGGTGGCGGCCGTCTACAACGTCGAGGATGAGCGCACTCGCGCGATGGTGGAGGACGCCGACGTCATCGAGGGGTGCCGGGCAATCGGCTTCACCCTGGGCGCGCCCGGGCTGTCGATGCTCGGCATTGTCGAGGACCTGCTCATCGACCGGGCCTTCGTGCCAGACCGTGCTACCTCGGCGCAGGAGCTCGCGAGCGTCGACGATGTCAAGCCACTGGCTCCGCACAATGTGGCGAACGCGCTCGCGGCCGCAGCGCTCGCTCGCGCATACGGGGTGAGCGCGGTAGCTGTCCGCGAGGGACTGAGGTCTTTCGTTCCGGCCGCGCATCGGATCGCCGACGTCGGGACAGTTGACGGCGTGGCCTTCGTCGATGACTCCAAGGCGACGAACGCACACGCCGCGGTCACGTCGATGAAGGCGTTCCCCAGCGTCGTGTGGATCGCAGGGGGAATGGCGAAGGGCCAGGATTTCGACGATCTCGTTCGGGAGGTCGGAGCTCGGCTTCGCGGAGTCGTGCTCCTCGGGGTCGACCGGGAGCAGATCGCTCAATCGCTTGCTCGCCTCGCCCCCACAGTGCCGACGACCATGATCAGTCGCGATGATGCCGGTGCGATGTCAGACGTGGTGACCGCCGCCATGGCCCTCGCATCACCCGGCGACACGGTGCTCCTCGCCCCCGGCTGCGCCTCGTGGGACATGTTTCGCGACTACGGTCATCGCGGGGACGAGTTCGCCGCCGCGGTGGAACGGCTCGGCGTCGAACGGCGAGGGGGTGGGACTCCATGACGATGACTGACGGCAGCCGGACGGCGGAGGGCCCCCCGCTTAGACGGGTCCGGCTCGCGTTCGAGAACCCGTTGAGCACGTACTACATCATCGCGGGGTCGACGCTGCTGCTCCTCTTGATCGGCGTCGTGATGGTGACCTCGGCATCGAGCATCGAGAGCTTCAAGGTCTTCGGCTCGGCGTACACACTCGCCCAACGGCAGGGCATGTTCGCCGTCATCGGGATCTTCATCATGTTCCTTGCGGCCCGGACGGCCATCCAGTTCTGGCGGGGATTCGCGTGGGCCCTTCTCATCGGATCCCTCGGACTCCTCGTCGCAGTGCTCGTCATCGGGGTGGAAGTGAGGGGCCAGCAGAACTGGATCGAGCTGTTCGGACCATTCCGGCTCCAGCCATCTGAGTTCGCGAAGCTCGGCATCATCGTCTGGGGCGCCGACCTCCTCACCCGCAAGGACTTGCGCATCCACACGTGGTCGCACCTGCTCGTGCCGTTGCTCCCGGTGTCCTTCCTCGTTGTCGTGCTCATCCTCCTCGAGGGGGATTTCGGGAACGCCTTCATGATCGCGGCAATCACCGCGGGCATCCTGTTCGCGGCGGGGGCCCCGCTGCGACTGTTCGCCGTGCTGGGGGCCGTTGGACTCGTCGGCATCTATCTGCTCAGCCTCGCCGCGCCATACCGGATGGCTCGCGTCATGTCATGGATGGATCCGGCGGCCGACCGGCTCGGGGCCGGCTGGCAGCTGACCCAGGGGCAATACGCACTCGGCACGGGTGGGCTGTTGGGCGTCGGGCTTGGTGCCAGCCGCGAGAAGTGGGGCGCGCTGCCCGAAGCCCATACAGACTTCATCTTCCCGGTGATCGGGGAGGAGCTCGGGCTCATCGGCACGTTCATCGTCCTCATCCTCTTCGGTGTCCTTGCGTTCGGGATCTTCCGCCTCACGCGAAAGACCAAGGATCCGTTCGTACGGCTCGCCTCGGCCGGCGTCGGTTGCTGGGTCGTCGTTCAGGGGATCCTTAACATCGGTTCGGTGCTCGGCCTCCTTCCGATCTCCGGGGTGCCCCTGCCGCTCGTCTCCTACGGCGGCTCGTCCCTGCTCCCGACCCTCGCTGCGATCGGGATGTGCCTGGCTTTCGCACGTCAGGAGCCCGGTGCGCGAATGGCCCTGCGGCGCAAGTCGACCGCTCAGACGAATCGCAGGCGCTGATGCCCGACGCACGGCCCAGTGCACAGCCCAGTGCACAGCCCAGCGCATTCCGCGTCGTGCTCGCCGCCGGGGGAACGGCCGGGCACATCGAGCCCGCTCTCAACCTCGCAGATGCCCTTCGCCGCATCGACCCGGCCACGTCCATCCTGATCATCGGGGGCGAGAGAGGACTCGAGGGCTCGCTCGTGCCCGCCCGCGGCTATCACCTCGAGGCAGTGGAGTCGGCCCCGATGCCGCGCCGGCTTTCGCGTGACCTCGCGCGCGTGATCCCGGGTGCGTGGCGCGCTACCCGCCAGGCCGAGCGACTGCTCGATGGGTTCGGGGCTGAGGTGGTCGTTGGCTTTGGCGGGTACGCCGCACTCCCGACCTACCTCGCTGCCCGGCGACGCCGAGTGCCGCTCGTGGTCCACGAGGCGAATGCCCGCCCGGGCCTTGCCAATCGGGTCGGTGCCCGGCTGACACCGCATGTGTTCTCATCGGTGCCGGGGACCCTTCGAGGCGCCAGCGTCATGGGGCTGCCGCTGCGGCAGGCCATCTCGCACCTGGACCGGCTGGCCCTTCGGTCACAGGCCCGCGAGTCGTTTGGACTGCGTGCCGATGCCCCGGTGCTCCTCGTCTTCGGCGGATCCCAGGGCGCGGCGCACCTCAATGAGTCGGTGGCAGGCGCAATCGCCGAGCTCACGGCCGGCGGATTTCAGGTTCTCCATGCGTACGGGGCGCGCAATCCGCAGCCGACGGCCCATGCCGGCTACGTCAGCCTGCCCTACCTCGACCGGATGGACCTCGCCTACGCGGCAGCCGATCTCGCATTGACGAGGGCGGGTGCCATGACGTGCGCCGAGCTCGCGGCAGTCGGGCTGCCAGCCGTCTATGTCCCGTTGCCGATCGGAAACGGCGAGCAACGACTCAATGCCCAGTCGGTCGTGAGCGCGGGTGGCGGGCTCATCGTCGATGATGCCGATCTCAGTGCTGCCGCCCTGCTGACGACGCTCGCGCCACTGCTGAGCGATCAGGACCGCCTTGCCTCCATGGCCGCTGCGGCAGCCGCGCACGGGGTGCGCGACGCAGACGAACAGCTCGCCCGTACGGTCATGGGGATCGCATCGGCACGAAGGGCATGAGGATGAGCGACGCACTTGAGCGACTGGGCCGGGTTCACGTCATCGGCATCGGGGGTGCCGGGATGTCCGGGATCGCACGGATCCTCGTCGCGCGCGGGGTTGAGGTCTCCGGGAGCGATGCGAAGGACTCGCGACGACTCGATGCCCTGCGAGCCATCGGTGTCGACGTTCATGTCGGCCACAGCCGCCAGCATGTCGAGGGCGCGCGGACCATCGTCGTCTCGACCGCAATCCCGGCGTCGAACGTCGAGCGGGTCATGGGAGCCGAACTCGGGCTGCTCGAACTGAGCCGGGCGGATGCGCTCGCCATGATCATGGATGGCTACGTGACGTTGGCCGTCGCCGGAACCCACGGAAAGACGACGACGACCTCGA
>WLOY01000132.1 GCA_009699015.1 Actinomycetota bacterium
ACGAGATCGACTACCTCGTCGAGGTCGACGAGCCGCTCCCTGCCCACCATCGAGGCGACCTGGGCGATGTCGAGCGGGAGATCGGCGACCGAATCGCTGCACTCGTCGAGCCGAACTCCACGCTGCAACTCGGCATCGGGGCGGTCCCTGATGCCGTCCTCGCCGCCCTGACCGGCGCCAAGGGGCTGCGCATCTGGACGGAGATGTTCAGCGATGGCGTGCTCGACCTCGACAGGGCGGGCGCCCTTGATGACGAGGTACCGCTCACCGCATCGTTCATTTTCGGGTCCCGGGAGCTCTACGACTGGCTGCACCTGAACCGCAGTGTGCGCATGATGCGTACCGAGGTCACGAACGACCCCGGGCTCATCGCCCGACAGGCACAGATGACGAGCGTGAACGCAGCCCTCCAGGTCGACCTCTTCGACCAGGCCAACGCGAGCCGGGTCAAGGGCCGGATCCACTCCGGCTTCGGCGGCTCGACTGACTTCATCGTTGGTGCGCTGCACTCGCGCGGCGGCCGGTCGTTCATGGCGCTTCCCTCATGGCACGCTAAGGCGAAGTGCTCGACCATCGTGCCGCGCGTCACCGAGCCGGTGACGAGCTTCCAGCACAGCTACGTCGTGACCGAGCAGGGACTCGCAGCGTGCTTCGGACTCTCCCAGGCGGATCAGGCGCGCAACATCATTCACAACGCGGCGCACCCTTCCGTCCGCGATGCACTCAAGGAGAGCGCACGCGAGTTCGGTCTCATCTGACGCGCAGTCACCCGAATAGGCTGAGCGCATGTTCAACAAGAAGACGGCCCCCCTTCCCCCCGGCAAGTTCCGCATGGGCGGCACGCACTTCAAGAACGACAAGGCGTTCATTCGGACGGCAGTGCGCGATGTTCGTCGCCTCGTCAAGTACTGCGACCTCAATGCGGAGTCGAGCCTGCTCGACTGGGGCTGCGGCGCCGGCCGGCTCGCCGTGGGGGTGCGCGAGGAATTTGGCCGCATCCGCGACTACCACGGGGTCGACATCCAGCCGGAACTCATCGAGTGGGCTGATGCCAACCTCGCGGGAGAGGGGTTCCGGTTCACTTGCCTGGACCTCAGCAATGAGCGCTACAACCCCGACGGCTCCCCGGAGCGCACCCTTGCAGCAGAGCCCGGAAGTGTCGATGCCTTCTACGCTTACTCGGTTTTCTCGCATATGAATGACGACGACACGCCGGCCTACCTGCGCCTCATGGGCGAGGCCCTGGCGCCTGCCGGCCGAGCCCTCGTCACCTGCTTCGTCGAGGAGGATGTAGCCGCGTGGGAGGAGAATCCGCAAGGATACGGGCCCCTTGAATGGAAGGGTCCGTTGCACTGCACCAGATTCGCGCGTCTGCACTTCGAGGATCATGTGCGTTCCGCCGGCCTCGCTGTCGACCGATTCGAGTACGGCCGGGAGACCGACGGCCAGAGCCTCTACGTCCTCCGGCGTGGCTAGGAAGCGGTCAATTCATTGCATGTTCATTGAGGCGCGCCCATCTTTGATGCCGAGCCCGGGCTGGGCCATGGGCTATGGTTTGAGTGTCTTGGGCTCGCCCCCGTGACCACATGCCGCCAGCATTTCGCCAGCACGACTCCGTCAGCACGAATCCGCTCCGAGAGGTCCCCGCCATGAGCCTGTTCTCATCCGCCCGCCGCCGTTCCGCCGCCGCCGTGATCTCCATCACGACCGTGTGCGCCTTCGGTGCCGGCGTCGTCGCAGCACCGGCAGCAAACGCAGCCCCGGGCGACGCCGTGTCGTACGGCCTGCATGTGCCGCAGATCGCAAACGGGCTCGTCCCGACCGTGCCGGCAGGGACCATCCGCCTATGGGACGTCGGCATCTCATGGGGCAAGGTCCAGCCGTCCGCCAAGAAGTTCTGGTGGACGGGCATGGACAAGGCCATTGCGAACTCGAACAAGATCAACGCGAAGACCCTCTACGTCCTCGGTTCGACCCCGAACTGGGCCGCCTCGAATAAGAAGCAGGGCACCTACCCGAACAAGGGCGCGGCCTCGATGCCCTCGTCGATGAAGCTCTGGAAGGACTGGGTCACCGCCGTCACCAAGCGCTACGCGGCTTCGATCGACGCCTACCAGATCTGGAACGAGGCGAATCTCAGCACCTTCTGGATGGGCACCCCCTCCCAGATGGCCGACCTCACCAGTGAGGCCTACAAGATCATTCGCAAGAATGATCCGACCGCACAGATCGTGTCCGCGAGCAGCACCGTGCGACTGACCTCGGCCTACAACAAGTTCTTCCCGGCGTACCTCAAGAGCCTGAAGAAGCTCAAGTGGCCGGTCACGGCTTTCTCGGTTCACCTCTACCCGAACAGCCTCGGCACCCCCGCTGATCGCGTGACCTACATCTCGACGGTCCGCGCATCGCTCGCCGCGGCCGGAGCACCCGCCAAGCCCCTGTGGGACACCGAGGTCAACTACGGCCTCGCCGGCCCGGGCTCGTCGAACCCCAAGGTGAACATCGATGGAGATAAGGCCGCCGCGTGGGTCTCACAGACCTACCTCGACAGTGCCCGCCTGGGCATTGACCGCACCTACTGGTACTCGTTCACGCCTTCCACGTACAGCCTCCTCGGGATCCAGATGTACCCGGGCACGGCTGGTGCGCTTGGCTACGCAACCACCTACGGCTGGATGGTCGGCGGCTCGGTAACGTGCGCGACCGCTGCAGTGAATACCTGCACGGTCGTGAAGAACGGTGTCTCGGCCACGGTCGCCTGGGCAAGCACCGGGTCCGGTCCGTTCGTCGTGCCTGCAGGGGCAACGAACTCTGTAACCGCAATGAATGTCAGCACGCCAGTCACCGCTGGAACCACCGTCACGATCGGGAGCATGCCCACATGGTTCGGAGCAAGTTAGTCGTCATTGCAGCCTCACTCTCAGTGCTTGCACTGGGGGTGACTGCATGTTCGTCCTCTTCGACGGTCGCTCCGGCAACTCCGGCCGCGACCACGCCATCGGTGCCGGGCATCCCCGCGAGTCTTGTGGGGATGCAGGTCGAGGGTGTCGAGGTCGAGGCGTGGCCGTCGGCACCCTTCGGGGCGCTGCGCCTGTGGGACAACGGCACCGCCTGGTCGCAGATCGAGCTTGCCAAGGGCGAGTTCAAGTGGGACAACCTCGAGGGCGCCTTGGCGAACGCGGAGTCCAAGGGCCTGACAGACATCCTCATGGTGCTCGGCACGACTCCCGAGTGGGCGGTAAAGAAGAGCGCCGTCAAGAAGGGGCAGGCTGACTACCCGCAGCCCGGCGCTGCGAGCGCCCCTGCGAACCTGCAGGACTGGGATGACTGGGTCACGGCCGTCGTCACCCGATTCAAGGGACGGATCTCCGGTTACGAGATCTGGAACGAGGCCAACCTCAAGAACTTCTACAACGGAACTCCCGAGGAACTCGCGGAGATGACGGCGCGGGCGCACGCGATCATCAAGGCGATCGATCCCGAGGCGGTCGTGGTGTCGGCTTCCCCGGCACTGCGCCTATCGGCGCGATTCGACGCCTTCTTCCCGAAGTACCTCGCGGCACTCGCAAAGGCCGATTGGCCGGTCGATGTGCTGGCCCTGCACGCCTACCCAAGCGGCGAGGGCAATCCCCAGGCCCGCGGAAGCCTGATCGAGGGCTACAAGTCCGCCGTTGCCGAGGCCGGTGCCCCAACCGACATCCCCCTTTGGGATACGGAGTTGAACTACGGTCTCGCCGGACCTGGCGACATCCCGAAGACCGACATCACCGGTCCGGCCGCAGCCGGCTGGATCGTCCGCACCTACATCGACAACCTGCGCTTCGGCATCGAGCGTGCCTACTGGTACATCTGGACCCAGAAGCCGTATCCGCTCCTGGGCATCCAGGCCTACCCAGGCTCGGATGGCGAGCAGGGCTTCTTCGCCATCGACAACTGGGTCGTCGGCTCGCAGTTCGAGGGCTGCACCGACACCGCAGGCGCTGTCACCTGCAACTTCACTCGCGATGGCCAGAAGTCGATCGTGGCGTGGGCAGAGACCGGCGACGCCGCCTACACGGCACCGGCCGGATCACAGTTGGTCTGCGATCCGCTGGCGAACTGCCAGGAGATCGCCGAGGGCGCTGTAATTACCCTCACTGAGGTCCCGGTTCGCATCTACGTCCAGGCATAGGCTGTGGCGGAGGCCGGCTCGCGCACCGCGACCGGCCCCGCTCGGCTAGGCCAAGGCGGAGGTGACTGATGGCGCTCGAGGATCGACAGGCCGACCTGCCGGCCGCTACTGAGGGTTCCACGACTCCGGCGCGCATTGGCTGGTCCGAGGCGCATTCGCACCGCGATCGGCCGCATCTTCGTCGCGACCCCCTTCGTGTCTACGCAACACGAGCAGTGATCTGGGATGCGCTGGCAATCACGCTCGCCGGGCTGACCGGGTTCATTCTGCGGTGGGCGATCCCGTTCAATGTCGAGATCAACGATCCGACGTATATCTCGCTCGTCTTCATCGTGGTGATCTCGTGGCTGTCAGTCCTTGTTCTTCGGGGTGCCTATGACACGCGGATGCTCGGCGTCGGCTCCGAGGAGTTCAAGCGCGTGGTGTCGGCGACCGCCACTGTGTTCGGCGCCGTCGCCATCGTGGTGTTCGTGTTCAAGCTCGATCTGTCGCGTGGCTTCGTCGTCATCACCTTCGTCGTGGGGCTCACCCTGCTGCTCATCGTGCGCTGGGCACTGCGAGGCTGGTTGCGGCACGAGCGGCGGTATGGCCACTTCCTCCATCGGACGATTGTGGTCGGAGCCGAGCCCACGAAGTCCGAGATCGTCGACATGCTCGATCGCGACCCGGTTGCCGGATTCACCGTCGTCGATGTCGTCGATGAGCCGGCCGCTGACGTCGACGATGCCGGGCTCGATGCCTGGCTAGACGAGGTCATGACCCGCATCTCCCTTGAGGACGCCGACACGGTGGCCGTGGCGAGTTCGCCCGCCCTCGGGCAGCGGGTCGTGCAGCGTCTTGCCTGGCGCCTTGAGGGCCCCCGGGTGGACCTGCTCGTCGCCCCTGCGATCGGCGATGTCGCCGGGCCGCGCGTGACCATGCGAATGGCGGCAGACCTCCCGCTGCTGCACCTAGACGAGCCCCATCTGACCGGGCCAAAGCGAGCGATCAAGCGCTCGCTCGACATCCTGTTCGGAGCCATCCTCTTCGTGGCGTTCCTCCCGTTCATGCTGGTCGGGGGGATCGGCACGAAGCTGACCAGCCGCGGGCCGGTCCTCTACACCCAGGAGCGCGTGGGCCGCGGTGGCCAACTCATCAGAGTGCTGAAACTACGCACGATGCGAGTGGGCGCCGATCAGGAGCGCGAGGCGGTGATCGGCGTGCCGGATGGCGACATCGCGGCGCGCTACAAGGCCGACCCGCGCATCACCGGGTTCGGCAGGTTCCTCCGCCGATGGTCCATTGACGAGATGCCCCAGATCGTGAACGTGATCCTCGGCTCGATGTCACTCGTGGGCCCCCGGCCGGTTCTCGTCGATGAACTGCCGCTCTTCGGTGACGCCGACCACCGCCGTCACCTCACCAAGCCGGGCCTCACCGGGCTTTGGCAGGTGTCAGGGCGCAAGAGCGTCGACTGGGAGGAGCGGATGCGCCTAGACCTCGACTACGTCGAGCACTGGTCGCCGGCCCTGGACCTGGTCATTGTTGCGAAGACAGTAAAGGCAGTACTGGTAGGCGACGGCGCCTACTAAAGGCCCATCCCAAACCCACCAGCCCCCGGGGTTTGGGCGGGTTGATGCTGCTGCGGGTGGCAGATCCGGGTGGTGGAGCGACATCAACCTGCCCGAACTGTGGCGGGACGGTCTGATTTCGACCGGCTCCATATACTCACAGGATGCGCCAGCCCTCCGCGAAGACCGTGGTCGGACTTGCGGTGGCGCTCGTGGCCGGCGGTTTCATCCTCTGGATCCAACTCGCCTTCCTCGCCTCCCTCGGGACCTTGAGCCTCGGCGCCGCTACCTTCCTCTCCAGCCTGACGGGCACCGTCGACCAGATCACCGGCGGTGAGTACCAAGGTGCTGAAGCCGACTTCGCGAAGGTCGAGACGGCTGCATCGAGGGTGACCGCCTCCGCTCAGGGGCCGCACATGAGCCTTCTCAGCACGATTCCCGGGGTGAAGGCGGCCATCGACAACTGGCAGCACCTCGGCAGCGCGACCGCCGATATCGCCAGCAGTACCGGCGAACTCCTCAGCCTCTTCGGAGACCTGTCGGGCGAGAACGGCTCGCGCAAGATCTTCAACGACGGTGCCATCGACGTGGCGAGGCTTCGTGAGCTGCCACCGCGGGTCGCGGCAATCGACGCTGGGGTCAAGAGCAGCGCAGAGGCACTCGCGGCGATCCAGACGACCGGCCCGATGGCCGGCGCCCTGGCAACGGTTCAGGCGAAGGCCCTCAGGCAGGTGGCGCCCGTCCAGGAGGCAATCAACGTCCTTGTCGACCTCGCTCCGCAATTGCCGGACGCGCTGGGCGCCAACGGGGTCAAGCGTTACCTCCTCGCAATCGGCAACCAGGCTGAGATGCGTGCGTCGGGCGGCGCGCCTCTGTCGCTCGTCCTCGTCGAATTCGACAAGGGCCGCATCTCGATCCCGATCAAGGGGCAGACGAGCACCCAGCTCTTCCCGCCCATGAACGCGAACGTGAAGTGGTGGGGACCGTCGATGAACCCGTTCTTCCCGGCGAATCCGCGCAAGGCGCCGATGGTCGTGACGAATACCCATCCGGCCCTCACCTTCGCCGGGCGTGAGATGGCGGGTGCCTGGGTTGGCGGCGACTTCCCGGAGGTCGACGGGGTCATGACCTTGGACCTCACCGCGATCGCGGCGGTCCTGGACTCCCTCGGCCCGATCCAGTCGGCGGCGTATGGGGAGGTGACAGGCGATCAGCTCGGCAAGATCCTGCTCATCGACGCCTACCAGCAGTTCGGCCAGTCGGAGGCGGAGGCGCGCCAGGTCGCAAACCAGCAACTCCTTGACGACCTCCTCACGCGATTGCTGTCGGGCGACGATCTCGTCACCGCCGCGAAGGCGGTGGCGGGCACCGCACCGGGCAGGCACTTCCAGGTGTGGCTGCGCGATCCGGACTTCGAATCGCTCATCCTGAAGAGCGGCGCTGGCGGCGAGGTCGTCGACCCGGGCACCGGTGACTGGTCGGCGGTCTACACGCAGAACGGGAACCAGAGCAAGGTCGATGTCTTCCAGCAGCGCAGTGTCCTCGTCTCCGCCCAGATCGCCGAGGATGGCTCCGCCCGGGTAACCCAGCAGATGAACGTCGTCAACGCCACACCCCCCGAGCGGCCGGAGGGACCACCCGAGCGGATCGGCTACGAGACGAGTTGGCTGAAGAACGCCTACATCATGTATGTCCCCGATAAGGCAACGAACTACGTGCCCTCCTATCCCCAGGGCTTTGCGATCAGGTCGTTCAAGAACCATCAGCAGTACGGGCGGGGTTTCGCGAACGACGGCAACGGGCAGAAGATCGTCCGCATGGTCGGTTGGACGCCACCCGGGGGGCAAACCACAGTCTCGGTGTCCTATGACCTCCCCGCGGGCACCTTCGGCGGCGATGGGCGGCCGCTCGTCTACTCGCTCCAGGCCGAGCCGCAATCACTGTTCATCAACTCGACCATCACGGTGCGCGTCACCGGCCCCGACGGCTGGGAGCCGGAGTCTGGAGCAGGAATGAAGGTGTCCGGGCGAACGGGCGAGGTCAGTGCGGTTCAGGACGCACCAGTGAACGTCACCATGGGCTTCCGGAGGTCGTGATGATCCCTAGGCTCGTCGTTCCTCGGTCAACGGGACAGCGCATCGCCCTCGCCATCGCCACCATCATCTCGATTACCCTGCTGTGGCTCCTCCCACCGGTCGGCTTCGTCGCCTGCGCGATCATGCTCGTCATCGCGCCGCCGTGGGGGCGCAGTCTCGCCGAGCGCGGGTTCATCTCCCTGCTCCTCGCGCTGGGCGCGACCGCCATCGTCTTCCCACGCGCCAGCAGCGTGCCGATAACCCCTGTCACGGCCCACATGGCGCTCAGCCTCTTCACCGTGGCTGCCGTGGGCCTGAGCCTCGTCGGCCCCGGACGGAAGACGCGCGTCCCCAAGTTAAGACTGCCCGATGTCCTTATCGGCATCTTCGCTGCCGGAACGGCCCTGTGGCTCATGGCCGCCTACATCGGACGCAACTCCTATGAGATCGTGAGCGGCCTGTTCTTCACCGGCTGGGACAACCAGGGCCACTACACCCCGTTCGCGAACACGATTGAGGCCGGTAGCACGACGTGGTCGACCTTCGACGGCACGATCGCCTGGAACCAGTGGTATCCATCACTGCACTCGACGATGTGGTCGCTCGCCCAATTGGCGAGCCAGGCAGGCTCCGAGATCCTTGATCGGCCGGGGCTGCTCTGGCCGTACGTCCAGTGGACGAGCATCAGCTTTGCCCTCAGCCTCGCGGCCCTCGCATGGGTGGCGAGTGACCTCACCCGTCGCTGCACCCCCCTGGTAGGAGTCCGGAGCAGATTCGTCCGACGCTCGGCACCGACCATCGCGCTCCTGGCCTTTGCCGCGTTCGCCCTCCTCGGAAGCCCGACCCAGTTGTTCAATTCCGGGTTCACGAACTTCATGATGGCCGTTGCCGTGACCACCCTGACGGCGTACCTGTCGGCGCGCTCATGGCGCAGTGCTCGTGCGCTCGGCTGGATCCTCATCCCGCTGGGCGCGCTGGCGGTGAACGCCCTGTGGACTCCACTAGTGCTCGGACTCGTGCCGTCGGCGGTCATCGTTCTCATCGCACTCGGGCGCACGCGGCTGTGGCTGGCGCCGGTATGGGCGGTCGCAAGCGGTGCCTTGGTTCTCGGCACCGTCTACCTGCAGAGCCGTGCCATCGTTGTCGACGACCCCGGAGCCTCGAATAGCTTCATCGAGGATCTCGGCGCGATCGGCGCCGGAATGACCCCGTTCAATGTGGGCGCGGCGATCGTGAGCCCGATCATCGCCGTCCTCGTCGCCATCGTCCTGCTCCGCAGTGATCGTCGCCCTCTCGCTATCGCACTCGCCGGGCCGAGCGTTGCGATCTGCGCATTCCTGTGGCTCACCATGAGCGCAGCCGACTCCGCGGGCCTTTCGCGCCTCGGCAGCTACTACGTCCTCAAGACCCTCAACGCGCTCCTCCTCGTCAACGCACCGATGCTTGCCGCCGGTGCCGGCATCGGCATCGCACTTGTCCTCGCGGCCATGAAGCGGCGGGTTCTCGACCCAAGCACTGCGCGAGCCGTGAACCGACTGAACGCCGTCATCGTCGGCTGCGCGATCGCACTGGTCGGCGTGACGAGCTTCGGCTATCTTGGTTCGACCCCGAGCGGGTACGCATCCGGGTTCGGCAGTGCCCCCGGCATCGCCGCCGGAGCCGCCCGTGCTGGCAGCGCCGACAACTACCTCGTGGGCGAGGCGATCATCCGAGCCCGCGACGCCGCAATGCCCTATCCGGGGAAGACGACGATGCTCTGGGACGGTTCGGGGGTCCTCGTGAACTTGTGGGTCGCGTCGCTGAACCGGGTGCTGAGCGAGGATGACCAGCAGTTCTATCGCGGCCTGCCCCCATTCCCGTACACCGATGAGACCGTGAACTACCTAGACTTCACATTGGGTCTTCACCCCAAGTTCGACCTCGCCGTCCTGTGGTTCCGAGGCGTCTCCGGGGAGCAGCTCGCCACCCTGAAGCGTCAGCACCCGGACAGGGTCATGCTGGTGAAGGTGCCGATGCGGTCGACCATCCTGTGCCAGGAGTGCGCGCTCTGACCCGTACACGCGTGCTCGTGGTTCTCGCCGCGTCCGCCCTTCTCGCTCAGGCGGTGCCTGTGCTCGCCCAGCCGTCGATCCGCCCTGCCGCCGTCCTGCCCGCGCCGGAGATGCCGGCCGCGGCCGGGCT
>WLOY01000133.1 GCA_009699015.1 Actinomycetota bacterium
CGATCACGCAGCGGGCATGATTTCCGGGCCCGGTGATACCGGCGCCCCAGACCTGGCACGCGCCCTTCACGTCCTTGGACCGCGGGTAGGCCGCGACCCCCCATGCCCTGCGCGTGCACATCGCGCCGTCATTGAGCATTCTCACGTCATTGCTCGTCGATTCGGTCTGCTGCACCAATCCGACCTACCATCGCCTCCTTGCCCGACCTCCCGGCTCGCTTCGCCAGCGCCTCCAGACCATCCAGCCCGCGCCTTTCCTGCACGCTGATCCCGGCGGCAATCGCGGACCGAACGTGCCCGGCACCAACCGCATCGCAACGCCCCTTCCGGCGGGCCACCGCACGGCACGACTTCGCACGGTGAGGATGCCCGATTGAGTCGTTGAAGGCACTCGCCGACGACTTCGGACTCGACCGTTCGCGACACGACGACGGCCGTGGGGCAAGGCTGGTGAATGAAGGTGCCTCTTGCCCCGGGCTGGCAGTCTTGGACACTCCTATTTGCCTGCGATGCTGACTTGGGTCAAGGCCCCGTCCGCGCGTCCGGGATTACAGGCATCATGCGCGAGACCGCATCTCCTCGCACTCAGCTTCCATCTCCCGCCGGCTCAATCGACCCGCATCCTGCCCTAGACACCGACGACCTGGCCCCAGCTTTGCGGGGCTCAAAGCGCCTCCCGTCGGCCCGCAGGTGGCACACCGGTGACACACGAGTGACACACATAGGGGGGCAAATGACACACTTCGCGTGCTTTTCGGTGCCTGACGGCTTTCGGCCAAGAATGATGCAGGGTCGAACTCCTGTAGGTGAATGGCGTTGCAGCCCAACAGGTTTCGTCCCGCCGATTCAGCTGAGCAGGTGCCTTGCCATAACGATGCGCTGAACCTGGTTCGTTCCCTCATAGATCTGGGTGATCTTCGCGTCGCGCATCATGCGCTCGACCGGGAAGTCCTTGGTGTAGCCGTACCCGCCGAGCAGTTGAACGGCGTCGGTCGTGACCCGCATCGCCACGTCGGATGCGAAGCACTTGGCTGCCGCTCCGAAGAATGCGAGGTCGGCGTCACCCCGCTCCGACTTGGCCGCGGCGACGTACATCAGCTGCCGTGCCGCCTCGAGCTCCATCGCCATGTCGGCGAGCATGAACTGGATCCCCTGGAAGTCTGCGACGCGCTTGCCGAACTGCTGACGCTCCTTGACGTAGCCGAGCGAGAAGTCCAGGGCCCCCTGGGCGATGCCGACGGCCTGCGCGCCGATCGTGATGCGCGTGTGGTCCAAGGTTCGCAGGGCGAGCTTCAGGCCGGTTCCGGGTTCGCCGATGATGCGATCACCGGGAATGCGGGCGGCGTCGAAGCGCAGCTCGCGGGTGGGCGAGCCCTTGATGCCCATCTTTCGCTCGGGCTCCCCGAAGGTGAAGCCGGGGTCTGACTTCTCGACGACGAAGGCGCTCACGTTGCTGCCGCGCTTGCCGTCGGGGTCGGTCACGGCGAGGACCGTGTAGTACTCGGCCACCCCGGCGTTGCTGATCCACGACTTCTGGCCCGACAGGATCCAGTCATCGCCATCGCGGGTCGCCCGGCACCGCATGGAGGCTGTGTCGGAACCGGCTTCGCGCTCGGACAGTGCGTACGCGAACAGCGCCTCGCCGCTCGCCACCCGGGGAAGGTACTTGGACTTGATCTCCTCGGACGCGGCTAGCATCACCGGCATCGTGCCGAGCTTGTTCACCGCGGGGATGAGCGAGGAGGATGCGCAGGCACGGGCGACCTCCTCGATGACGATGCAGGTTGCCAGCGCGTCGGCGCCGGCGCCTCCGTACTCCTCTGGGATATGGGGGGCGTGGAAGCCTGACGCGCTGAGCGCGTCATAGGCCGCATGCGGGAACGTGCTCGTCTCATCGACCTCCGAGGCATGGGGCGCGATGAGGTCGGTCGAGATCTCCCTGATCGCATCGCGGATTGCGACGTGATCCTCGGACAGCTGGAAACGATCGAAGTCAGCCCCGGTGCCCATGCGTCAGGCTTTCGCCTGGACGCGGATGATGAGCGCATCGCCTTGCCCTCCACCGCCGCAGAGGGCGGCCGCGCCGACCCCACCGCCTCGGCGCCTCAGTTCGAGCGCGAGGGCGAGGACGATGCGGGCCCCGCTCATGCCGACCGGGTGGCCGAGCGCGATAGCTCCGCCATTGACGTTCGTGATGTCTGCCGAGACGCCGAGCTCGGCCGAGGACGCCAGGGCAACGCCCGCGAACGCCTCGTTGATCTCGAACAGGTCGATGTCGTCGAGGGTGAGCGCAGCTTCCTCACGACCGAGCGCTTCACCCTGCAGTGCATCGCGCCGCAGGGCGTCGCGAACGGCCCGGGCAGGCTGGACGACGAGTGACGGGTCAGGGCCGGCGACATTGCCGTAGGCACCGACCTCCGCGAGCCAGGCCAGGCCCAGCGCCTCGGCGCGAGCGCGGCTCATCATCACGACCGCAGCACCCCCATCTGAGAGCTGCGAGGCGTTGCCTGCGGTGATCGTCGCCGCCGACTCGGCTCCGGGGGTGCCGAATGCCGCGCGCAGCTTCCCAAGGCTCTCGACGGTCGTGCTGGGCCGCACGCCCTCGTCTGCGGCAAGCAGCAGATCGCCCTTCGCGTTGAAGACCTCGACGATCTCCTCGTCGAAGCGGCCCTCGGCGGCGGCCTGCGCCGCACGGGCATGGGAGGCATTCGCGAACTCGTCCTGCGCCTCGCGGGTGAGGCCGAAGGATGCCTGGTAGCGCTCCGTTGCGGCGCCCATCGAGACACCGTCGAATGCGCAGGTGAGTGCGTCCTGGTCGAGTGCGTCCACCATCCGGGCAGCGCCGTACTTCGTGCCCTTGCGCGACCCGAGCACCATGTGAGGGGCGTTCGTCATGGACTCGAAGCCGCCGGCGACGATCACCTCGTGCTCGCCGAGCCGGATGAGCTGGTCGGCGTGGGCGATCGCGCTCAGGCCGGACAGGCACAGCTTGTTGAGCGTGATCGCCGGGACGTCAAAGCCAATGCCCCCCGCTATCGCCGCCTGGCGCGCCGGGTTCGGCCCGACCCCGGCCTGGACGACATTGCCCATGATCACGGCATCGACATCGGTCGGGTCAACCCCGGCGCGGCTCAGCGCCTCGCGGATGGCGATGCCGCCGAGATCCGAGGCGCTCAGGCCAGAGAGGCTGCCGAGCAGCCTGCCGATCGGTGTTCGGGCGCCGGCGATAATGACTGACGTGGTCACGTCGTGCTCCAATCAGGTGGAAGGTTCAGCACTTATCCAGTGGGACGTTCAGCGCCCATCAGGTGGGGGTTCAGCGTTCGAGCGGGAGGGGAAGCCGCGGCGACATTATCGCCCTCGTAGCGATCACACATTCCGGCGGTACTGCCCGCCGACCTCGAAGAATGACTCGCTGATCTGCCCGAGAGAGCAGCAGCGGACCGCGACCATGAGCGCCTCGAAGACGTTGCCCCCTGACGTCGCCGCAGCCTTGAGTCGTTCGAGTGCCGCCGGCGCCTCGTCGCGATGCCTTGCCTGAAAATCGGCGAGACGTCGCAGCTGGGAGTCCTTCTCCTCCTGCGTGCCGCGAGCGAGCTCGACGGTCGCCGGGGTGTCGCTGCCCTCGGCCGGAAGGAAGGTGTTCACGCCGATGATCGGCAGGCTGCCATCATGCTTGCGGTGCTCGTAGAGCATCGACTCGTCCTGGATGCGCCCGCGCTGGTAGCCGGTCTCCATGGCGCCGAGCACCCCGCCGCGATCGGCGATGCGCTCGAACTCGACGAGGACCGCCTCCTCGAGGAGGTCAGTCAGCTCATCGACTACATATGAGCCCTGAAGCGGGTTCTCATTCGATGAGAGCCCCCACTCCTTGTCGATGATCATCTGGATCGCGAGCGCCCGCCGCACCGACTGGGCCGATGGCGTCGTGACGGCCTCGTCGTAGGCGTTCGTGTGGAGTGAATTCGCATTGTCGTAGAGCGCGCAGAGGGCCTGAAGGGTCGTGCGGATGTCATTGAAGTCCATCTCCTGCGCATGCAGGGAGCGCCCGGATGTCTGCACGTGGTACTTCATCTTCTGGGCCCGCTCGCCAGCGCCGTACTTGTCGCGCATCGCCACCGCCCAGAGCCGGCGGGCAACGCGCCCGAGCACCGTGTACTCGGCGTCCATGCCGTTGGAGAAGAAGAACGACAGGTTGGGTGCGAAGTCGTCGATCTTCATGCCGCGCGCGAGGTACGCCTCGACATACGTGAAGCCGTTCGCGAGGGTGAAGGCGAGCTGGCTGATCGGGTTCGCGCCCGCCTCGGCAATGTGGTAGCCGCTGATCGAGACCGAGTAGAAGTTCCGGATCGAGTGCTCGATGAACCACTCCTGGATGTCCGCCATGCAGCGCAGGGCGAACTCGGTCGAGAAGATGCAGGTGTTCTGGCCCTGGTCCTCCTTGAGGATGTCGGCCTGGACAGTGCCGCGCACGGTAGCCAGCGCGCGGGCGCGGATCTCGTCCGCCTCCGAAGCGTCCGGCTCCCTTCCCTCGTCCTGCCGGAAGGTCGCAAGCTGCTGGTCGATCACCGTGTTGAGGAACATCGCGAGGATCGCGGGCGCCGGGCCGTTGATCGTCATCGAGACCGACGTCGTCGGCGAGCAGAGGTCGAACCCGGCAAAGAGATCGCGCATGTCATCGACAGTCGCGATCGATACTCCCGAGGTGCCGACCTTGCCGAAGATATCCGGCTGCGGCGATGGGTCCCGACCGTAAAGGGTGACTGAGTCGAATGCCGTCGAGAGCCTGGTGGCCGGCTGGCCCTCGCTCAGCAGGTGGAACCTACGGTTCGTGCGGTCGGCATCGCCCTCCCCCGCGAACATGCGGGCGGGTGCCTCCTCCGACCGCTTGAACGGGAAGACCCCCGCGGTGAAAGGGAAGTAGCCGGGCAGGTTCTCGGAGCGGATGAAGCGGACGAGTGCGCCGGCCTCATCGTCGCGGGGCAGCGCGACGCGCGGCACATGGGTGCCCGACAGCGTGGTCCGGGTGAGCGGCGTGCGGATCTCGTTGCCGCGGATGACGTAGACCTGCTCGTCACCGGTGTATGAATCGCGGAGCGTCGGCCAGGCGTCGAGCTGGGCGCTGACGCCCGGGGACAGGTCGTCGGCCGTGGTGCTGACGAGTTGGGAGACGGCCTCGAGGGCGGCTGGTGCGGCGTCTGCGGACGCGAGCAGCTCGCGCGTGGCTTCGAGCTGCTGGAGCCGGCGGGCAAGGGCAGCGTCGCGCTCGGTGGCCGCGTGGTAGGAGCGGACTGTCTCGGCGATCTCGGCGAGGTACCGCTCACGGCCGCGCGGGAGCACTCCGACGAGGCCGGTCGAGGTGCGGCCGGTAACGATGGGCAGCACGCCCTCGAACTCGCCGAGCCCCTTGTCGACGAGCAGGACCTTGAGGTGCTGGTAGAGCGCCGACACCCCGTCATCGTCGAATCGCGCGGCGCTCGTGCCGAAGACCGGCATCTCCTCCCAGGGGGTGCCAAACGCGCCGCGATTGCGGACGATCTGGCGGGCGACGTCGCGTCGGGCATCCTCTGCCCCTCGGCGCTCGTACTTGTTCACCGCGATGACGTCGGCGAAGTCGAGCATGTCGATCTTCTCGAGCTGCGATGGCGCACCGAACTCCGGCGTCATGACGTAGAGCGAGATGTCGACGTGGGGGACGATCGCCGCGTCGCCCTGGCCGATGCCCGGGGTCTCGACGATGACGAGGTCGAATCCGGCAGCCTTGCAGGCGGCGATCACGTCATCGAGGGCCCCTGGCACCTGGTGACCCGAGTCGCGGGTCGCCATCGACCGGAAGAACACGACATCGGGGTCGATGCTGTTCATCCGGATGCGGTCGCCGAGGAGCGCGCCGCCGCCGCGGCGGCGGGTCGGGTCGATTGCGAGAACGGCGATGCGCAGCTTGTCCTGGCTGTCGCGGCGCAGGCGGCGGACGAGCTCGTCGGTGAGCGATGACTTGCCGGACCCTCCGGTGCCCGTGATGCCGAGCACCGGTGTCGTGGTGCCGGACGCCGCCGCGCGAACCCCTTCGGAGAGCGCCGGGCTGCTCCCCTGCTCGAGGACGGTGATCGCGCGCGCGAGCGCGGCCGGCGAGCCGGACCGCAGTGCCTCGAGATCAGCCCCGCCCACGGCGAGGTCGACGTCGCACTCCGTGACGAGCTGGTTGATCATCCCCGGCAGCCCGAGTCGCTGGCCGTCCTGGGGGCTGAAGATATGAACGCCGCGGGAGCCGAGCTCGGCGATCTCCTCGGGGACGATGACACCGCCGCCGCCGCCGAACACCTTGACATGGCCGGTGCCCCGCTCGGCGAGCCGCTCGACGAGGTAGGTGAAGTACTCGACGTGGCCGCCCTGGTAGGACGAGATGGCGACGCCCTGGACGTCTTCCTGGAGGGCAGCGGTCACGACCTCCTCGACACTGCGGTCGTGTCCGAGGTGCACGACCTCGACGCCCTGTGACTGCAGGAGCCTGCGCATGATGTTGATCGCCGCGTCGTGGCCATCGAAGATGCTGGCGGCCGTCACGAACCGCACCGGGTTCACAGGGACGTGCAGCGGTGGCGTTGGCATTCGTGAGCTCCCGGGCCGGTGCACGTCATGAAAGACTACTAGGACGTCCCACTAAAGCACATCACCGATACATCCGAGCGCCTACCCCATGAATTTGACCGATTTGTCGCTCAACCTGCGACTTCAGCGAGTTCCAGTAAAGAAAGTTTTCCGATACCGTCACCTGGTCAGCAACACCAGGCACCTGACCCCAGCGCCGAGAGGGAGCTCCATGACCGAAGCCGGAGCAGCACTTCAGGAGGAATTCAGCTACAGCTCCTCGATGTACCACGTGGGGTACCTCGTCACCGACATCGCGGCAACCATGGCCGATCTCGGTGCGAGCCTGGGCCTCACGTGGACCGAGGTGGTGGTGCGCGATGCCCAGCGCATGTGGACCCCCGAGCACGGTGCCACAACGGTTCCGCTCACCTTCGCCTACTCCCAGCAGGGACCCCAGTACGTCGAGCTGCTCCAAGGCTCCTCCGGTTCCATCTGGGACGCCGCCGGTTCCCCCGGGCTCCACCATGCCGGAGTCTGGGCCGATGTGCCGGCCCTCACCAACTCCCTGCTCGCGAAGGGCTGGACCCTGGAGTGCAGCCAGCTCGCACCCGATGAGGGCTATGGCTCATTCACCTACGTGCGATCCCCGACCGGCTTCCTCCTCGAGCCGGTCGACTACCGCAGCAGGGCCCGCATCGAGCGCTGGTTCGCCGGTGAACCCCTTCAGTCGGCCTGAGCCGGGCCCAACCTTGCAGCAGCCCTCCCCGTCCCCCTTCCGCGCACGTGAATCCCGGAGCATCACATGACCGACGCCAGATGGTGCATCGATACCGAGCTCAATACCCGATTCCCGGTGTACACCCGGTTCAATGCAAATGACGTGCTCCCCGACCCCATCACGCCGCTCGGCGCGAGCATGGCCTGGATCCCCCACATGCTCCCCGGCTCGTCAATGGGCTACGCGGCCCTCGGCGCCGTCACGGCCGAGGAGTCGATCGACTTCGCAGCCTGGCCCTTCGGTGCCTTCTGCTACGGCCACCTCTACGTGAACGTCACGATGGCGCGCCTCGTCGGCATCAGAAGCGGCATCGGCTGGGCGGGCATCGACGCCGCGTTCTTCGGCAGCCACCCCGATGCCCCGCCGCACACCGACTCGCCCAGCGACATCAACGAGGAGGTGAGCCAGCGCATCGCCGATCGGACCATGTGGACCCTTACCGCGACGTCATTCCCCGACCTCGAGGAGGAGACCACCCTCGCCGATAGCTTCCGCGAGCAACGCCCTGACATCGCACGCCTGTCGAACGCCGCGCTCCTCGCACGAGCACGCTCGATGATGCCGTACCAGCGCCTCACCTGGCGCGGTGAGCTCATCGCCGGCTCCCAGGCGGCAATCGGGCCCGCCGTTGTCATGAGCCTGCTCGGCGACAGCTCATCCGTGAACGTCGTCGACATCATCGGACCAGCCGGGGATGTGGTGTCGGCCGCGCCCTCCTACGCCCTGTGGGACATGTCGCGGCTCGTCCGCGCCGATGCCGCGACCACCGCGCTCTTTGATGCAGGGGTCGGAGGCGTCGCCGCGGGGCTGGAAGCAGTCTCCCCGCAATTGCACGCTCTATTCGCTGCATTCATCCGCGAGTTCGGCTACCGAGGGCCGTCAGAGTGGGATCTTGGCGCCGACTCATGGGAGACCCGGCCAGAGCTCGCGCTGTCACTCCTCGATCGAATGAGGCAACTCGACGACTCAGCAGCGCCTGCGGTCCGGCGGGCCGAGAGCACCGAGCGCGCCGAGCGCGCCTTCGAAACGGTGCACTCCTCGCTCGCTGGCAATGCCGAGGCTCAAGCAACCTTGCGCATGGCGGTCGACTCGGCGCGTCGAGTGGCCTCATGGCGTGAACTCGGGAAGGCGAACTGCATCAAGGTCCTCAATGAGTCGCGGGTCGCCATGCGCGAGTTCGGTCGCCGGCTCGCAGCCGATGGGCACATCGCGCACCCGGGCCAGATCTTCATGGCCCTCGACGAGGAGCTCGACCTCATCGTGCTCGAGCCGGGCGCACTCACCGAGCGGCTCGCTGGGCGCGAGGCCGAGTGGCGGGACCTCGGCAATGTCGTCCTCCCCCTCTTCCTGCAGGCGGGTGCGCCGATGACCCCGCTCGCCGACCTGCCGCGCAAGTCCGCGGCCGGCATCGTCGTGGCCGCATCCGGCGACATACTCACCGGCGCACCTGCCTCTTCGGGGGTCGCCCGCGGCCGCGCACGCGTCATCCTCAACCCGGGCGAGATCACCGCATTCGAGCCCGGCGATGTCCTCGTCGCGCCGCAGACCGATCCGTCGTGGACGCCGCTGTTCGTCGTCGCGAGCGCGGTCGTCGTCGGCGTGGGTGCCCTGAGCAGCCACGCGATGATCGTCAGCCGCGAACTCGGGATCCCGTGCGTCGCCGGACTTGAGGGCGCCTCCGAGCGAATCCCCGACGGGGCGATGGTCGAGGTCAACGGATCAACCGGCACGGTCACTCTGCTGTGACAGGCACGCCTGGAAGCTCCGCCTCCTCTCGTGCCGGCGTTGGTTCCCGCACGGCTGTCATCACCGGTGCCGGCACCGGGATCGGGGCAGCGACTGCTCGAACACTTGCGAATTCATGTGGCACGCTCGTGCTCGTCGGCAGGCGGCTGGCCAAGCTCGAGGAGGTAGCGGCCGAGATTGCCGCGAGCCACCCCACGGTCACGGCTCACGCGATGTCGGTGGATGCGGCCGATGTCCTGGCGGTCGAGGCGTTCGCGTCGTGGGCTAGCGATGCGCTCCCTTCGATCGACGTCCTCGTCAACAATGCCGGCTCCACCCAGCCTGCCTTCTCAGGCGGACTGCAGAACATTGCCGATGTGTGGGAATCGACGATCCGCGGCAACCTCATGAGTGCTGTCCTCGTTACTGAGGCCCTACTGCCCCAGATGACCTCCCCCGGCGGACGAGTCGTCATTACCGGCTCGTTCGCGGCGCAGTTCGGCACCGGCTCGATCGCCTACTCGGCCGCCAAGTCGGCGCTCCAGACCTATGTCGTCAGCCTCACCCGCACCCAGGGCCCACGCGGCATCACCTGCAATGTCGTCGCCCCCGGCTACACCGGCGATACCGAGCTCGTCATCGGTCGCATCTCCGAGGAGCGGCATGCGCGCCTCATCGGCGGTATCGCCGTGGGCCGGGCCGCGACCTCGCAGGAGATCGCGAATGTCATCGACTTCGTCGCATCCG
>WLOY01000134.1 GCA_009699015.1 Actinomycetota bacterium
GCAGCCTCAATGAGGTGGACCTCCCTGCCCTGCTCGGCTAGTCGCGCAGCCGCCTCCATGCCGGCGGGCCCGCCACCAATGACGAGCGCGCACCCAGCCTCAGCCGCGACGCGACGCGACGGCTCAGAAGGTGCCCTGACTAGGTACTCGCGTGTCGTCTGAGGATTCACCGAGCAATCTGCCACCCGGTTCGCCTCCAGCTCGTCGACGCAGTGGTGACACGCGATGCAAGGGATGATTTCCTCAACTTCACCAGCACGCCGTTTCGCTGCGTAGTTCGGATCCGCATGGAACGCCCGCGACATCGACACCATGTCTATGCCGCTCGCGATGACGTCCTCGGCCACACCTGGTCGCGAGAGTCGCTGAGCAACACTCACGAGTGCTTTGGTGCCGACGACACCCTTGACCGCCTGGGCCAGGGGTACGAAGCCGCCATCAGCCGACTCCGAGCCCTGCATGATCATGTAGTTGCTCTCATAGAAGCCACCGGATACGTCAATGAGGTCTACTCCGGCTTCCGCTAGCATGCCGGCGAACTCCGCGGACTCTTCGATGACTAAGCCACCCTCATGGAACTCGCTGGCGCTCAGCCGATACCCGATAGGAAAGTCCGATCCGAGTTCAGCGCGCAGGGCTTGGACCAGAAGCAGTGCGAAGCGTGCGCGGTTAGCCAGCGAGCCGCCGAACCCATCCGTACGGCGATTGCTGAAAGGGGACAGGAACGAACCGACGAGGTACCCATGTGCTCCATGCACGTGGGCCATGTCGACGCCAGCATCCTTAAGCCTGCGCCCGGCGGCGCAAAAGGACGCAATCGCCCAGTCGATGTCGGCGGTGGTCATCTCCCGAGGAGTCGGCATGGGCCGCAGTACTTCGCAATTCACGGCGGAGGGTGCGATCGGCTGACGCTGCGACATGAATGCAGGCGTCTCACGGCCGCCGAGGTAGATTTCCAGGGCCAGGCTGGCGCCGTATTCGTGAACGACATCGCTGGCCGCTCGCAGCCCATCAAGGACGGCATCCTCATGACAGCCAACCTGGTAGAGGTGGCCCATGCCAATCGTGTCGACGTAGGTGGACTCCAATTGAATGAGGCCGGCCCCGCCCTGCGCACGCGCCTTGAGGTAGCCGAGGTAGCGCTGGGTCAATGTGCCATCGCGATTCGCCATCCCCTTCTCCATCGGCCCAGTGATGATGCGGTGTGGCAGTCGCATTCCCCTGATGGAGATGGGTTCAAAAAGGCTCATGCCGAGGTCTCCGATTCGGGATTCGATACGCGTGAAAGCAACGTATCAGCGGCACCCGCCCGATCGCAGTCGGAATGTGCAGATTGTTGACAGCCGACACTGGCGCACATACGCTCATTGTCGTCGTGAGATCGATCTCACGCAGGTGGATCGGAGTTGGTCATGGGGACCAAGCAGGGCTCAGGGACACTACAAGTCCTGACGAGCGAGCAGATCGAGCAGTATGCGGTTGCCGGCTTCATCGTGATCCCCGACGTCATCGCACCCGAGGACATCGCCGAACTGAGGGCCGTCACAGACGATTTCGTTGAGCGATCACGTGCCGTGACTGCCCACGACGATGTCTACGACCTCGAATCGAATCACAGCGCGGCACGTCCGTTGCTCCGCCGAATCAAGACGCCCGATAGGTGGCATCCGGCCTACGCCCGGATGGTGAGGCACCCCTTCATCATCGCCGCCCTCGAGGATCTGTGGGGCACCGGCGTCCGGTACCAGGTATCCAAGCTCAACATGAAGGTAGCCGGCTATGGATCACCCCTGGAGTGGCATCAGGACTGGGCCTTCTACCCGCACACCAATGAGGATCTCGCCGTCGTCGGCATCATGATTGACGACATCGACGAGGAGAACGGCGCAATGATGGCCGTTCCCGGGTCGCATCGCGGACCGATCGAGGACCATTCGTATGACGGTGTGTTTACCGGCGGAATCGACTCCACGAAGTCGTCGGCCGACTTCACCTCAGCGGTCTCGGTGTGTGGCACGGCTGGCTCGATCTCGATCCACCACGTGCGGGCGATTCATGGCGGGCCGGCCAACCTGTCGGGACGTGATCGCCGCTACCTGCTGCAGCAGTACCGCGCGTCTGACACTTGGCCCCTGATGGAGCACGTGGACTGGGATGAGTGGCGCGCAAACCTCCTCACCGGAGATGAGGTCTGGACTCCTCGCATGGAGGCGCTGCCAGTGCGCCTCCCTCTGCCTGAGCCCACGCACGGGGGTTCGATCTACGAGAACCAGCGCGACCTCAAATCCCGGTACTTCGACGATGCCCCAACCGGCTGACCAGCCGACCGGCCGTTGGCCGACCCTGATCGACGTGGCACGGGAGGCGGGCGTCTCCCGTGCCACCGCTTCGCGAGTCCTCACCGGCTCTCCTCGTGTCTCGCAGGCCGCGCGCGAGCGCGTCCTGGAGAGTGCGGAACGACTAAATTACCGAGTGAATATCGCGGCACGTAGCCTGCGCACAGATAGAACGGGCTTGGTCGGCCTACTCATCCCCGGATTCCGAAACGACCTCTACGGACCGATCGCCGATGAACTTGCTGCACGGCTTCGCGGTCATGACCTGAGCCTGGTGCTCGGCAGTTCCGATTGGTCAGCCGCCGGCGACCTTCGGATTCTGGAGTCATTCACCGCACGAGGCCTCGAAGCGATGATCCTCGCTCCCAGCATTGATCGATCAACGGCGCTCGCCGCAGCAATCACGCACCTGCGAACGCCCGTTGTGCTGTTTGACAGGGAATTGCAGGGCATTCATCGGGACTCCGTCCTCATCGATGGTCGCTCAGCGATCATCGAATCCCTGGGGAGGCTCGCTGCCTTGGGCCACCAACGAATTGCGGTGACCGCCTACGGGCCTGATCTCCGCCCTGGACGCCAGGCGCGCGGCGCCTTCATGGACGGCACTGCGGAACTCGCTCTCGACGACGATCCATCGCTCCTGCTCAGGATGACCGGCCTGCACCCTGGCGAGGGCATCGACATCGCAGACGCCATCGTCGCCTCCCGCGCAACCGCAGCTGTCATCGGCGGACCAACCGCGCTCCTTGCGACCTGCTTGCGCCGACTTCGAGAGCGGCTCGGGCGCGACGCCTTCCCCGATCGGCTCTCCCTGATCGCAATCGGCGATCAACTCCTCGGCGACCTGTGTGACCCGCCCCTTGCGATGGTGACCCGCCCCGTGGACAGGATCGCAACCGCCCTCGCGGATCTGCTCGTGGCCCGAATACTGCATCCAACGGGCCCGGTACGGACCGAACTCATCCAACTCTCACTGAACCCCGGCGCATCCATTGGTCCATTGCCGTGACGCCTCTTCAGTTGGGGACCGGCGGATCGCCTGCACCGGGAATGCTCTGATCGAAATGCACCACCGCGCCAGTCATGAGACCGGAGTCCGGGCCAGCAAGAAAGCCGATGGCACGGGCGAGTTCGTCGACCTTGATTAACCGGCCGAAGGGCTGCTCGGCCTCAGCGCGCGCCAACCAGCCCGGATCCTCACCATGATGGCCGATCCTGGTGGCGTGCTCACCCGGTGTGTCGATCCACCCCGGGGCGATGGCGTTGACGCGGATCCGATCACGCACGACGGCATATGCCGCGTTGCGGGTCACGGTCTCGAGCGCCGCCTTCGATGCCGCATACGCACAGAGGTAGTCCGGGCCGCCACTCGCAACAACTGATGACACGTTCACGACGCTGCCGCCACCGCCCTCCCGGCGCATGATCGCCATGGCTTCACGCATGAGCACCATGGGACCTCTCACGTTGACGGCAAAAACCTCATCGATCTCCGCCGCCGTGGAGTCCATGATTGACCCCCGTCTGGTTGATCCGCCAGCATTTACCAGCACGTCGACACGACCGAATCTGCCCTCGGCCTCCGCGATGACGGAGCGGCAGTCAGCCTCGTTCTCTAATCGGGCCGCTACGAAGAACGCGGGGGTGCCCGACTCGATGAGCCCATCGCGAACGGCTGCCCCTCGGGCCTGATCGCGACCGCAGGTGACGATGCCCGCTGCGCCCTGACTGGCAAAGAACCGCGCGACTGCAGCCCCGACCCCTTGAGTCCCGCCGGTCACAACGCAGACCTTGCCCTCAAATGCCTTGCCTTCAGCAGTCATCCGTCCTCCTGCACCAATCACTCAACTGCGCCTCTTGGTGCGAGGGCCGCGGCTCCCGAAAAGGGCAGGTCATGCGCTTGCTCGAGGTAGAGCAGTCGATTCCACTTGGCGTTCCGCTCCGACCTCATGGTTGAACCCACCTTGATCTGCCCAGCACCCGTCCCGGTTGCCAGATCCGCCAGCCATGTCTCTTCGGTCTCCCCCGAACGTGCAGACACCACCGGAGCCCACCCCGCATCGAGAGCTCGCTCCACCACGCGCAAGGCCTGACCTAGGGTGCCAGCCTGATTCGGCTTGACGAGCACTGAGTTCGCCTCGGCCCTGGCCATCCCAAGCTCGACACGGTCGACGGTGGTGACGTAACGGTCATCGCCCAACACCTGCGTATCGGCACACATGGGCGCCAACCGCTCCCAGCCGAGATCATCGTCCTCCCCTGCACCGTCTTCGATCGACACGATCGGATACTCACGGCGCCATCGCACAACTCGATCTACGAATACCTCGGAAGTCACCACAGACCCGAGCATGCGATAGCCACCCGGCACCTGACACTCGGTCGCGGCCACGTCCAGTGCGATCGCTAGGTCGATTCCAGGCCGGAATCCTGCATGCTCAATGCCCGCGACGACCGCCTCGATCGCTCGCTCATCGGCATCGAAGGTCGCTGCCAGACCACCCTCATCCGCGACGAGAGCCGTCGTGAATCCCTGCATATCAAGCACCGCACGCGTACCGGCCCTGGCTCTCCAGCACCATTCAATGGCCTGCGAGAAGCTGTCGGCCCCGATCGGGACGACAAGGATGTCCTGAATATCGATCATGCTACCGGCGTGAGCGCCGCCAGAAATGATGTTCACCATGGGCATCGGGATGCTGGGAGCCCGTCCATGATGCGCCGAGAGCCACTCCCAAGGCGCCTGATGTTCCCCGTCTGCGGCCGCGAGCCAGGCCGCAATGCTCACGGCGGTGCCCACATTGCCGCCGATCGATCGCAGTTGCGGATCGGGATCCAATGCGCGCAGAGCAGCATCAATGTCCTGCGGATCACAGGCGTCACGTCCAACGAGCGATTCCTGAATCGACGCCCGAACCGCCAGAAGATGCTGCCTCACTGAAAGGCCACCGTATTCGTCGGCATTCCCATCACGAATGAAGATTGCTTCATGCGAGCCGGCGCTGGCCCCGGACGGGGCGATGGCCGTTCCAACGCCCGAAGCAGTTCGGACGCACGCAGCCACGGTCGGATTACCTCTGGAGTCCAACACCTGCCAAAGCCTCGTGTCGATGATCGAATGCCCTCGCCCCATCGCCGTGCTCCTTCCTCGAATGCGCAGTTCACTGCCTAGTCCCGAGCGCTTCTTTGTCGAAGTACTTGATCGCCTACCTCAAACGCTGTCGGCCAAACCAATGGCTGCCAAATACTCACGCGTACTCAACGCAATTGGTAGGGGCCGGTCGAATTCGGTCGGATACAAGTCCTGCTCCACAATCCCGATGCCTTCAAAGTCGATCTCGTTGAGCACCTGGTGGAAGGCCTTGAAATCGATCGCGCCTTCCTTGGGCTCTGTGAAAGCGCCCATCTTCACCGCGTCGGCGAACGGCACACCCTTCGACGCAACTTCTGCCATAACGCCCCTATTGACACTCTTGATATGCAGATACGGGATGCGTTCATGGTGCGTGCGCATGAACGACACCACATCGCCACCGCAGTACACATGGTGTCCGGTGTCAAGACACATGCTCACGAGTCCCGGATCGGTCAACGCGAGGTAGCGCTCGATTTGCTCCTCGGTTTCAATCGGAGTCTGGGCATGGGGGTGAAATGCCGCGCGCAGACCATATCGATCGGCAACGTACGCGCCTATCCGGTTGGAGACATCCGCGAGACGCGTCCACTCCTGCTCCGTGAGTTCGGCATTCGCGACCATTTTCCCCGTGAACAGGTCTGTGTACATCCCTTCGATGAGCACGAGGAATTGTGCCCCGAGCGCCTGCAGTAGCCCGCACGAAGCGTCGAGTTCCGGCCGCAAGGTCTCCCACGCGTCCACGCCATGCATATCCCCAAACAGGAAGCCACCGCTCAGCCGAAGCTTGTACGCATCGAGTTGCGTGCGTAGAACAACGGGATCGGTGGGCAGGTAGCCGTACGGCCCAAGTTCGATTGTCCGGTATCCGGCCCGGTTCACCTCATCAAGGAATTGCTCGAACGGCGGTTGGTGAGGGTCAGCGGGGAACCAAACCCCCCAGGAATCTGGTCCAATCCCCAACTCAAAGCGCACAGCGGCCTCCTTGCTCGCGGCCCGGCACACTGACGAGGGCCTCCGCCCCTGACATTATCGGTTGCAGATATTTTTGCCAACAGTCTGCATATTTGGGTCCCCCTCCCTAGACTCACCAGCAGGAGATGCGCAGGTCGACCTGCCCCAAGTGTGCGGAGAAGCGGTGGACAAGAGCTTGAAAGGGGCGGACTTCAAAGCGGCCCTTCGCGGTGACACCTGCCTCCTTGGAACATGGCTGACGACGAGTGACCCGATGATGACTGAGGTCATTGCCTTGGCCGGGTTCGACTTCTGCATCCTGGATGCCGAACATGGCCCGGTTACCGCAAGCACTGCCCTGGTGACCCAGATCGTTGCCGACCGAGCCGGAGTCCCTCTCCTCGTCCGGGTACCTGCAATTGACCCCGCCCCGGTCATGGCTGCCCTGGACAACGGGGCTGCAGGGGTCATCATCCCGCGCGTCGAGCACCCTGATGAGGCTGAGCACGCGATCCGACTCGCTCACTATCCCCCGATTGGCAGCCGTGGATTCGGTCCGCGCCGAGCCTCGGGATACCTGCGGGATGTCAACGGCTATCTTGACCGCGCACAGCACTCGACCGTCGTCATCATCCAAATCGAAACGCGCGGCGCGCTCGATCATCTCGACCAGATCCTTGCTCTCCCCGGACTCGATGGCATCCTCGTCGGTCGAAATGACCTCGCGAACGAACTCGGTCTGCCTCGAGATCCCGCCAACCCTGAGCTTTCGGCTATCACTTGCGACGTGCTCACTCGAGCTCGAGCCGTGGGGTTGGCCGCCGGTTTGGCATGCGGCGCATCTCCCGCGGCCACCATCGCAGCCCGAAGACTCGGAGCGAACTTGGTTGCAGCAGGTATCGACGTGGAATTCCTCGCACGAGCCGTCGATGCATTCCTTCACGATTCACGAACACTCCTAGACGCGGATGACACATCAGGAAGGACACGACCATGAAGCTTTGGAACGTTGGAGGAAAGGTCGCTGACCTCGATTTGGAGGAGGCCTTCCTTCGGGCCATGGGGGCCGATGTCGTGGGTCGACAACCGGTTTTCGTTGATGGTGAGGAGGGCGAATTGCTCTTCACCCAGGTCGGCGATACCCGAGTCCTCGTCTTCGAAGAGGTCAATTATGAGCGTGCTCTGGACCATCCGCTCAAGAATGGATGGACCCACATCGTGTTCGAAGTGGATGACTTCGACGCAACCTTCGAACGATTGAGTGCGGCGGGAGGTCGAGTGATTCAGGGCCCATCCGTCGTTGATGCCACCTTCTCGAAGCGAAAGATCGCCTTCTTCGAATCCCCAGGGGGCTGCATATACGAGGTGTTCACCGAATTGCCGCGGGACTGATCCCTCGCATGGACACTGATCTCGTCGACGGCACTGATCGTGTCGACCAAAAGGCCTTTGCCTACTCGTACAACATGGTGACGTACGGTAACGAGGACCCGCGCCGAGGACTTGAGCGCATCGCCCTTGCGGGCTATGAACGTGTTGAATTATCGGGCGATCCCCTCGACATTTCACCTCAGCAGATCCGCGAGGCCACCGACGGCCTCGGCCTCCAGGTGAGCTCCATCTCCTCACTCCTCGGCCCCGACCGCGACCTGTGCCACTCGGACCCGGACATCCGGCGCCATGGGTACGACTACCTTCAGGGCCTCATCGAGATGGCGGCGACCGTCAAGTCCCCGATTGTCAATGTGCATCCAAGTGCGGTGAATCGCACCCAACTGCTCTCCAGCGCGGAGCAGGAATGGGAGTGGTCGATACAGGGCCTGCGCGCATTGGCGCACGCTGCGGATGGGACCTGTCGACTTGCGGTGGAACCATGGAATCGCTATGAGACGCACCTTGTGAATACCTTGGCCGAGGCGATGGCCCTCGTGGAGGCCATCGATCACCCCAGCATGTGTGTCATGGCGGATACCTTTCACATGGGTATCGAGGAATCCGATCCCATCGGGGCCCTGCGCCGCGCTGCCCCACTTCTCGGGCACGTGCACTTCGCCGACAACACGCGCGCAGCACCTGGCACCGGAACGATCGACTTTGCACCCTACGTCGAAACGCTGATCAACATCGATTACCGGGGCACCGTCACCTTCGAATTGTTCCCGGCCAAAGCACGCCCACTTGAGTCAGTGCTGAGCGGTGATGCCCCCGAGTTCTTCGATCTCTACACCCGGGCCTCACTTACCCACTTACGGGCCGTCGAGCACCGGGTACGAAGCAGGCTTCAACTGGCTGCGGGCGCCGACAGATCCATTGATGGAGGACTTCGAAGGGATGGTTATCACGAACATGGCTGACGATGCCGATCCCTCCTTCTGGTCGTGGCGATCAGTCGATCTTCGGCGCCACCTCGAGGACCTCGAATTCGACGCATACGAGGGAGCGAAGGCTCGGGAGGATCGAAACGCGGTCTTCGCCAGCGCCTTCGAATTGCTCACCCCCGTTGCACTTGAGGTCCTCCAGGACTTCAACCTCCATGTGCTCGCTGGCGTAGGCGACATCACTGTCCAGCCCTTGAGTCATCGTGAAGGTCTCGGGCTCTTCGGCACGTGGGAGTGCAGCTGGCCCGAGCAACGAGGGGCCCGAAGCCGCTTTGACGACTCACTAATCCCACCGCTTCAATTGCAGGTGTTCTTTCCAGGGAACTTCACACATGGTCATCTGATGATCGGCAGGCCCTTCTATGAAGACCAACCGGTCTCCTGCTGGCTCATGCAGGTCACCGACGAGAGTGACGCCTGGCGTCAGCGGCATGCGCTGGAGTCCATCTGTGAAACACAGGTTCACGAGATGATCTTCACCGCGAACTGGCGAATCATTCCTCCGGTCATCGGCGATCACGCGCCCTAACAGAGGATTCGGGTCGTGCCAACGCAGTCCAGCGAACTCAATCGCAGACGGCTCCGCGAGAGGCCGACCCGACGAGTTTCGCGTACTTCGCGAGCACCCCGCGCGTGTACCGCGGCGGCAGCGGCTCGAACGCCTCCCGTCGGCGGCCGAGCTCAGCCTCGTCGACGAGGAGGTCAAGCGTCCGATTCGGGATATCGATCCGGACCCGGTCGCCATCGCGCACGAGCCCGATCGGCCCGCCATCGACCGCCTCCGGCGCCACATGCCCGATGCACAGGCCGGTCGTGCCTCCGGAGAA
>WLOY01000135.1 GCA_009699015.1 Actinomycetota bacterium
GTCTTGGGCTTGAGGTCGTACTTCCCCAACAGCCAATAGTCCAAGTACTCACCCAACGTTGGAATCTGGGTGGGAGCAAGTCCCAACACCCCCTTGTCACGTTCGCCGATCGCCCGGTCAAGGCGTGCGGTGACGTCCTGCTCCGTCTTGGCGGTCAAGTGACGCAACTTGCCAGTCGCGTCGCGGAACTGCGCCCTCCAGCGATTCTCGCTTGCGACGAAGTACGCGCTTCCCGAGTGGTCGATCCGCTTGGCCTTGCGGCGCGCGGTGCTCATGCCCATGCTCTGCTCCGAGTTTCTGTTGGCTACGGAGCGACGTTCTCAGGCAGCGCGGGTCATGTCAGCGTAAAAGTCCGCCGAACGTCGGGAATATTCCCCTGTGTTCGCGTGGGTTACTTCCAAGTTCCATCCATTGCCGCTCGGCAACCACTTGAAGGAGGCCCCCGAGACGGTGAAAGTGCCCTCTCTATGAGGGAAATCGTGGAGCCGCCTCGGGGATTTGAACCCCGGACCTACGCATTACGAGTGCGTTGCTCTACCCCTGAGCTAAGGCGGCCGTGCGGATCAGTCCCCAAGTCTGGACCATTCCACCCGCGAACACGTCCGAGACGCAACCTCCTGGCAATTGCCCACCGGTCTTACGCCCCAGAGTTCACGCGGTCGTGCTGTTTCAACGTACCTGCGAATCTTAGCGGCCGTCTCGCCCACCGGGGCGCGAGGGTGTTTCGCATCCTGCGAGGATACTCCGGTGCCCCGCCCTGACGTCGTCCTATGCGACCTCGACGGCACCATCACCGACTCGATCCCCGGCATCTACCGGTGCCTTCGCCACGCCCTCCCTCTGATCGGCATGCCCGACATGTCCGATGAGCAGCTTCGGGCCTTCCTCGGGCCTCCCCTGCACTACACGCTCAAGGAGGTCCACTCGAAGTCCGATGAAGACGTCGCCGCCTTCGTCACCGAATATCGCGCCGAGTACTTCGGCGCCGGGGAGTATGAGTTCGACGTCTTCCCCGGCATGGCCGCGCTCATCGCCGACATCGGGGCAAGCGACATGAGGCTCGCACTCGCGACCGCCAAGCCGATCGAGTCCGCTGTCCGGGTGCTCACCCGGGCCGGGCTCATCGATTGCTTCGACTTCGTCAGCGGATCCGAGCTCGACCTGCTGCGCCAGGACAAGCCGAGCGTCATCGCCCACGCTATCGCCGGGCTCGGCGCCGACCCTTCGTCAGTCACGGCCGTGATGATCGGTGACCGCAAGGAGGACGTCCTCGGCGCCCACCACCACGGCTTCGCGTCGATCGGGGTGCTGTGGGGCTACTCGGACGAGGGAGAGCTCGAGGCGGCCGGGGCCGGCCACGTCATCACGCGCACCGACGAGATCCGGCCGCTCCTCGGCCTGTGATCCGCGGTTCGCTGCTCCCCAGGGTGTGGCGAAAGCGGTCGAGTTCCGCGTTTCGGCTCAGTGGACGAGCGCCGGCTCGGCGTCTCCCGCCGACATGTCCTGCTTGCTCATCCGGACGAGGGTCACCCAGATGATGCCGGCGAGGGCAAGGATGCCGGCGCCCCATGCGAAGCCTTGGGAGAAGCCCGCGACGAGGGCATCGGCGTCCGGGCCCTGGAGGTTGTTCGACACGACGTAGGCCGTCGTGGCCGATGCAGCGATCGTGTTGAGGAAGGCGACGCCGATCGATCCGCCGATCTGCTGGCTGGTGTTGAGCACGGCCGATGCGACGCCCGCATCGTGATTGCCTGCGCCGAACAGGGCGGTTGCCGACAGCGGAACGAAGATGAGCCCCATGCCCAGGCTCAGCACGATGAGCGCGGGCAGGATGTTCGAGGCGTACTCGCTCGTCGGGGTGAGGAGCACGAGCGACGCCATGCCCGTCACTGCAAGGCAGAACCCTCCGAAGGTGACCCAGCGGGGCCCGAAGCGTGGGAGCAGCTGGCTCGCGATGCCGGCACTCACGATGACGCCGGCGGAGAACGGCAGGAAGAGCAGGCCGGACTTCAGCGGCGAGTAGCCAAGGACGCCCTGGAAGAAGAAGGTGAGGAAGAGGAACATCGCGAACAGGCCGACCCCGACGAAGAACGATGCGAGGTAGGCGCCGCCGCGGTTGCGGTTCGCGAGGATCCGGATCGGCAGCAAGGGGTGGCTCGACTTGCTCTCGATGACCATGAAGACCGCGAGCAGGGCGATGCCGATCCCCATGAACGTCAGGGTCGATGTTCCGTTCCAGCCTGCCGTGGTCGCCTGGGTGATGCCGTAGACCAGTGACACCAGGCCGAGGGTCGCCGTGATCGCGCCGGGGACGTCGTACTTCGTGTTGCCGGTCGCGCGGGACTCGCGGACATAGGGGATGGCGAGGAGCACGGCGATGATCGCGATCGGGACGTTGACGAGGAGGGTCCAGTGCCAGGAGGCGTACTCGGTGAGGATCCCGCCGAGGACGAGCCCGATCGCTGCGCCACCGCCGGAGAGGGCGCCGTAGACACCGAAGGCCTTGGCTCGCTCCTTCGAGTCGGTGAAGGTGACCGAGATGAGGCTCAGTGCCGCTGGCGCGAGCAGGGCCGCGAAGAGCCCCTGGAGGCCACGGGCCGCGAGGAGTTGCGTTGCGCTGGTCGAGATGCCGCCGAGGAACGATGCGAACGCGAACCCAGCGAGCCCGATGATGAACACGCGCTTGCGTCCGGAGTAGTCGGCGATGCGCCCGCCGAGGAGGAGCAGGCCGCCGAACGCGAGGGTGTAGGCGGTGACGACCCACTGACGGTCGGCGTCGCTGAAGCCGAGGTCGACCTGGATCGACGGCAGCGCGATGTTCACGATCGAGGCGTCGAGCACGACCATCAGCTGGGCGATGGCGATGACGACGAGTGCCTTCCATCGGCGCGGATCAGCGGCTGTGGCTTCGGGGGGCGTCGATACCGACGTCATTGCATCTCCAAGGTCCGGTGAAACTTAACGGTGTTCAGTTCACCGGAAACTTACCACATCTAGTTGAACGCACAACTTTCAGTCGCAGACGAGGCCCGCCTTGGGCATGGTGCCCGCCAGGAGGTAGGCGTCGACCGCGTCGGTTAGGCAGTCGGATCCCTCCAGGTAGGCGGTGTGGTTGTAGCCATTCCAGGAGAGCAGCACCGCGTTGTCGAGTTGCCCGGCGAGCCGCTGACCCCACTCATACGGCGTCGCCGGGTCATGTGTCGTCGAGACGACGAGGATCGGAGCCGATCCCTCGGCCGTCACGCTCGTGATCGGGGGGTCCTGCGGAACCGGCCAGTCATTGCAGACGAGCAGACCCCAGGCGAGGGCGGCGCCGAAGGTCGGCGACTCGACGCTCCACTCCTTGGCAAGCGCCTGCACCTGCTCGACCGTCACATCCGACCTGCGGTCAGCGCACGTCACCGCATAGAAGGCGTCGGTCGAGTTGTCAAGGTAGCGGCCGTCAGGCCCGCGGTTGAGGCGCCCGTCGAGCAGGTCGAGCAGCTTCGTCCCGTCACTCTCGTTGACCACCGCGGCGAGGGCAGCCCGCAATTGCGGATAGTCGTTCGACGGGAAGTAGAGATAGGTGAGGACGGCATAGGTCGCCAGCCCCTCGTTCAAGGATCGTTCGCCGACCTCGATCGGATTCGCGTCAAGCGTGGCCAGGGCGTCGCGGATCTGCTGGGCGACCTCAGCGGGCGTGCCCTCGAAGGGGCAGTCGTCCTGCTCGCTGCAGTCGCGCGCGAAATCCGCGAACGCCACCTCGAAGGCACGGGCCTGCCCAAGCGACAGCTCGGTGAGGTCAAGATCGGCAGGCAGCACCCCGTCGAGCACCATGCGGCCAACCCTTCCGGGGAAAAGCTCGGCGTAGACCGCGCCGAGGTAGGTGCCGTAGGACTTGCCGAGGTAGTTGAACGAGGAGTCGCCGACCACCGCACGCACGACGTCGAGGTCGCGTGCCGCGTTCACGGTCCCCATGAACCTCACGACTGGATCGGCCTTCGTGCCGCAGGTGCGACCGGCTAGTTCTGAGGTGGAGACGACGCGAGCCTCCTCTGCCGCGGAGTCCGGGGTGGCATCGACCTCCACGAGCTCGTCGATCTGGGCGTCCGTCAGGCATCGAATCGGATCGCTCTTCGCGACCCCGCGCGGATCGACGCCCACGACGTCGTAGGCATCGAGGACAGACTCGCTCACGATGCGCGACGCGGCCTTCGCGTAGTCGACGGCGCTGCCTCCCGGGCCACCCGGGTTCACGAAGAGCGAGCCGATCGCGGTGCCGGTGGACCGGACCCTCGTCACCGCGAGGTCCAGGGTCCTGCCATCGGGATTCGCGTAATCCATCGGGACCTTCACGGTCGTGCAGTCGGCATCACCGCAGTTCCGCCACTTCACCTGCTGGCCGTAGAAGGCCTCCAGGCTGGGCGCCGGGGTCACCGTCTCGCTCGGCACCGGGATAGGCAGCGGAGCTACCTCGGCCGACGACAGCGCACCGCAGGCCGTCAGTGCCAGAGCCATTGCACCGGCGAGGGGAAGCTGAACGCGTCGTCGCGATCGTCCCCCACCGGTCCGCGTCACGGACCACCGCATGGTCTTGCTCCCAGCACTCGTGGACGTCGCGCCCGAAATGAACGACCCGTGAGCGGGCGTCCTTGCACGATACGTCGGGCCCGAGCAACGCGTCAAGCAATGGCGCTGCGGATCCACGGATCCTTGAGCTCGACCATGAGCGACTCCATCGCGAGCAGCGGAGTGATGTTCGCCTGCACCTGCGCCCGGGCATAGCTGATCGCACGCAACCGGCGTCCGGTGTCGTTCGCACCGCCCTGGCGCGCGAGCTGGGAAAGCTGCGGACGCATCTCCTCGTTGATGAGCGGGACCCCGGAATCGAATTGGATGAGGAGCACATCGCGGTACAGGCCCATGAGGTCGACGAGCGCTCGATCGATTTGATCCCGGACGGTCCTCGTGCTGCGGGTCTTCTGACGCTTGGCGAGTTCCTTGATCGCGGCGTCCATCGAGCGCTTGAGCTGACCCTTGATCCGCACGTCTGAGCCCGCGCCGTAGGCGCTCGCGAGCTGCTCATCCTCGAACACGTCAATGGGGTCGGTGATCGCCTTGGCATCCTCCGTCGCGGCCGATATCAGGTTGGCCGCGTTCATGAAGCAGGACGGAATATCGTGCAGCTGCAACGGGATTCGAAGGACGTCCTGCCGGCGAATACGCGCATGCTCATCGGTCGCAAGGGCACGCGCACGGCCGATGTGGCCCTGCGATGCCCGGGCGGCGAAGGCGGCAATGGCCCGGTCGACGCCGTATCGCTCGACGAGGAGGTCGGCGACATCGCGCGATGACGGCGTTCGCAGGGCGACGTGCCGCGTTCGCGAGAGGATCGTGGGCAGAACATCCTCGACGCTCGGGGCGCACAGGATCCAGACGGTATGCGGCGGGGGCTCCTCGATCGACTTGAGCAGCACGTTCACCGCCTCATCGGTGAGCCGGTCGGCATCCTCGACGACCACGACATGCCAGAACGAATTCGCGGGCGAGAATCCGGCGGTCTTCACGAGCGCCCGGGCCTCATCGACGCCGTAGTTGACGCCCTGGGGTCGCACGACCTCGACATCGGGGTGGCCGCCGAGCGGTGCCGTGCGGCACGCCTGGCAGACACCGCACCCGCCCTCCGGGCACACGAGCGCGGCAGCGAAGCTGGTCGCCGCCGTCGACCTGCCCGAGCCGGGCGGCCCGGTGAAGAGCCAGGCGTGGGTCATCGCCGGCCCGGGCTCGCCGCGGATTCGCGACTCGGCATCGGCCACGGCGCGCTGCAGGTCCGCCACGACCTCGTCCTGCCCGACGAGCGCCTGCCAGATCCCGCTCATTCGGCTCCCGCCGAGGCCAGGGCAGAATCAACTCGGTCAGCGATCGCGTGCGCGATCTCGTTGACGTCGCCCGATGCATCGAGGGTCATATACCTCGACGGGTCACTCGCAGCGAGCTCAAGGAACCCTGCTCGCACGGCGCGGTGGTACTCGATGGGCTCCGCCTCGAGGCGATCAGGGTTGCTCAGTCTCCCAAGGCCGATGACCGGATCGACATCGAGCAGGATCGTGAGATCCGGGAGCAGGCCGCCGGTTGCCCACAGGCTCAGATCCCGAACGGCTCCGGCCCCCAGCGAGCGTCCGTAGCCCTGATAGGCGACCGACGAATCGACATACCGGTCGCACACGACAACAGCCCCGCGCTCGACCGCGGGCCGGATCACCCGGGCCGCATGCTCGCCGCGAGACGCGGCGAAGAGCAGCGCCTCGGCCCGAGGGTCGAGGCCTTCGAACTCGGGGCTCAGAACGATCGTCCGGATCGCCTCCGAAGCAGGGGTTCCACCCGGCTCCCGCGTCCAGACCACCTCTCGACCACGGTCACGGAGGTGCTGGACGAGCAGGCCGCCCTGGGTCGACTTGCCCGCACCCTCACCGCCCTCAAGTGCGATGAACGCTCCTGCCGGCACGGCTAGCGGGATCCGGCGGCCACCGGGGATGGCGCCGCGGCGATCGACGGAGCCTTGGCCGGCACCTTCTTGGAAACTGCCTTCTTCGCGGCAGTCTTCTTCGCGGCAGTCTTCTTTGCTGCCGACTTCTTCGCCGCAGTCTTCTTCGCCGGAGCCTTCGCTACACCCGTTGCGGTCGCGGCACGCTTCGCCGCCGAACTCTTCGCGGTCACCGTTCGCTTGGTCGTGGCAGGAGGCCGCTTCACGGCCTTTCGGGCGGTCTTCTTCGCCGGGCTCTTGCCCTCGGATGCGTCCTTCGCCCGCCGCTCGGACAACAGGTCGCTCGCCCGCTCGACGCTGATCGTGGCGGGGTCGTCTGCGGTGCGGAGCGATGCGTTCGTCTCACCGTCGGTGACGTACGCCCCGAACCGGCCCTCGCGGATCACCATCGCATTGCCGGTGGTCGGGTCGTTGCCCACCTCTCGCAGCGGCGGGGCGGCCTGGCCGCGCCCGCGACGCACCTTCGGCTGCGCGTACAGCGCGAGCGCCTGTTCGAGGGTGACCGAGAAGATCTCGGCCTCGTTCGCCAGTGACCTCGAGTCCTTGCCTCGCATGAGGTATGGGCCATAGCGGCCGTTCTGGGAGGTGATGACCTCCTCGGTGCCCGGGTCAGTGCCGACCACCCGCGGCAGGTTGAGCAGCCGCAGGGCGTCGTCGAGGGTCACCGTGTCGAGGGTCATATCGCTGAGCAGGCTGCCCGTGCGAGGCTTCGCTGACTTCGGCGAGCCCTCGGGCAGCACCTCGGTCACATAGGGGCCGTATCGCCCGGTCTTCGCAAGCACCTGCAGGCCCGTTTCGGGATCGACCCCGAGGTCCCTGTCGCCGGACGGCTCCGCGAGGAGGGCCTCGGCCTTCTCCGCCGTCAGCTCATCGGGCGCGAGTCCGACCGGCACGTTCGCCCGCTCCTCGCCGCGCTCGACGTAGGCACCGTAGCGTCCGACCCGCAGGAAGGCGTCCGACCCGGGGATGGGGGTCGTCGCGATCTGGCGTGCGTCGATTGCCTCGAGGTTCTCGGTGAGCGCCTTGATCCCAGGGAACGGGCCAGCGACGCTCTCGCCCCCGCGCCAGAAGGCAGCGAGCTGCCCCACCCGGTCGCTCTCGCCCGACGCGATGAGGTCCAGGACCTCCTCCATGCTCGCGGTGAAGGTGTAGTCGATGAGCGAGCTGAAGTGCTCTTCGAGCAGGCGGACCACGGAGAACGCAGTGAAGCTCGGCACGAGCGCCGAGCCCTTCTTCCAGACGTAGCCACGATCCACGATCGTCGACATGATCGATGCGTAGGTCGAGGGCCGGCCGATGCCGAGCTCCTCGAGGCGGCCCACCAGCTTGGCCTCAGTGAAGCGGGCGGGCGGGTTCGTGCTGTGACCCTCGGGGGTCAGCGACGCAGCCGTGACGGTCTGCCCCTCCCGCAGGTTTGGCAACTCGCGCTCGCGATCTGCGTCGTCCGACTCCTCGGTGATGTCCTTGAGGGCCGCGTAGAAGCCCGGAAACACGGTGACGGTTCCGGACGCCGTGAACTCGGCGTCGGTGCCGTCCGAGCCGGTCACGCCGAGCTTGACCGTCGTCGTCGCGACCTGGGCATTGACCATCTGAGAGGCGACGGTGCGCTTCCAGATGAGGTCGTAGAGGGCGAACTCGTCGGCATTGAGCTCACGCGATACCTCGCCCGGGGTGCGGAAGGCATCGCCCGCGGGCCGGATCGCCTCATGGGCCTCCTGCGCGTTCTTCACCTTCTTGTCGTACCGGCGGGGCAGCTCGGAGACGTACTCGGGGCCGTACAGGGCCGCCGCCTGCGAGCGCGCCGCGTTGATCGCCTGCTCCGACAGGTTCGTGGAGTCGGTTCGCATGTAGGTGATGTAGCCGTTCTCGTAGAGCCCCTGCGCCACGCGCATCGTGCGCTGCGAGCCCCAGCGCAGCCGGTTCGAGGCCTCCTGCTGGAGCGACGAGGTCATGAACGGCGCCTTGGGCTGACGCTGGCTGGGCTTCTGCACGACCGAGCGGACGGTGAAGTCGCCCCCTGCGAGGGCACCTGCAAGGCCGCGCGCGCGGCCTTCGTCGAGGAGCACCGTGTTCTTCGCGGTGAGCGTGCCCGACTGGTCGAAGTCGGTCCCGCGAACCACCCGCTGGCCATCAACCCCGGTGAGACGGGCATCGAAGGACTCCGGCTCGAACACGCCCTGGATGTCCCAGTACCCCGCTGACCGGAAGGCTATGCGCTCCCGCTCGCGATCGACGACAAGCCGTACCGCCACCGACTGGACGCGTCCGGCCGAGCGGGCCTCGCGGCCGATCTTCTTCCAGAGCACCTCCGAGACCGGGTAACCGTAAAGGCGGTCAACGATGCGGCGGGTCTCCTGGGCATCGACGAGCTGCATGTCGAGGTCGCGCGGGTTGGCGACCGCCTCGCGAATCGCCTCCGGGGTGATCTCGTTGAACACCATCCGGTGCACCGGCACCTTCGGGCGCAGGACCTCGAGCAGGTGCCAGGAGATCGCCTCGCCCTCGCGGTCCTCGTCGGTTGCGAGGAGGAGTTCGTCGGCATCCTTGAGGGCCCGCTTCAGGTCGCGGATCGTCGCGACCTTGGAGGGATGGATGACGTAATAGGGCTGGAAGGACTCGTCGACGTTGACCGCGAGCTTCGCCCACGGCTTCTTGCGGTCCTCCTCGGGAAGCTCGGACGCCTTCGAAGCGAGATCGCGGATATGACCGACCGAGGCCATGACGGTGTAGTCAGGGCCGAGGTAGCCGGCGATCTTTTTGGCCTTCGCAGGTGACTCAACGATCACCAGCGTCTTGGCGTTGCTCACGACACGTTCCTTCCCGGGCAACACCGTCACTTCTTGACGAGTCTCTGCCGCGGAGTCTGACGGTAGGCCACACCCCCCTGTCAAGTCGCCGCGACCCCCGGGTCAATGCCGGGAAACCTCACATGACCCCTGTGGAGCAGGCGCGCGAACGACGAAGGGCCCGGCTCCCACAGGAGCCGGA
>WLOY01000136.1 GCA_009699015.1 Actinomycetota bacterium
ATTCAGGTCACCTCGTGGCATACGACGACACGATTGACATGAAGGATCGAACCGCTGGTGGGATTTCGACCGCGATGAAGTCCGGTGAGGGCATGGTCGTCGAACTGACGGGCCCGGGTCGGGTGTGGACGCAGTCCCGCAACCCGAATGGGCTGATCGGCTGGCTCACCACCGTCTTGCCGTTCACTCGCGCGTGACGCGAACCGGGCAGTGCCCCGCGGTGGTGAGGCCTCCCACCCTTAACCCTCCGCAGCCGATGTGGCACCAGTCCTTCTGAGCGGGCCGAGGGCGTCCTCGCGGACAGGAGTTGGGCATGACGACCAACACGGGGAATGACATGGGCATGGAGACGTGCGCAGCCACCCGCTCGTGCGGGGCGCTGGACCCTGCCGAGGAGTGGCTGCCGCAGCCGAGGAACGGGCAGGCGAGCACTCTTGGCTCGCGCGGATCGGACAACCGCGCGTGGCGAACCCCGGTTACCTCATTGTCAGATCGGCAGGCCCGGGCGGTCGATGCCGACGATCTGGGAACCGCAGAAGAATCGGAAGACGTCCGTGTCGCCGTGGCCGCCCACTCCGCTGCTTCGCCAGAAACTCTGAACGGACCGCGGGCTCATGTCGAGCAGGCTCGTGCTGTTGATCTTGACCTCGCCGAAGCGAATCCGGCGCCCGACAGCCATCGCGGCATCGATATCGGATCCGAAGACGTAGCCGGCCAAGCCGTAAGGGCTGTCATTGGCAATCGCGATGGCCTCGTCATCGGAGTCGACTGGGTGGATCGTGACCACTGGGCCGAACATCTCGTCAACGGCGTCGGCGGCTGAGGCTCCGACGATGATTCTGGGGGCCCAGAACCATCCGGGCAGGCTGGGCACGTCGCCGGCCATGACGACTTCTGCGCCGGTGTCGACCAACCGCTGGACTTGAGCGTCGAGCCCGGCACGATGGGCCTCGAAGGCCAGTGGACCGAGCTGTGCCTGCTCATCACTAGCCGGGCCGATGCGCACTTCGCGCAGGTGCCGCTCGAGCGCTGTGACCAGGGGGTCGTGGAGTTCGCGGGCGACGAGTACCTTGCCTGGTGCTTCGCACCATTGGCCGTTGAGCTTCACCATCCCGTCCGCCAGCGCCTTCGCGGTGAGTTCGATGTCGGCATCGGCTCGGACGATGGCCGGGTTGTTTCCGCCGAGCTCGAGCTGGACCGCCTTGAAGTCCTCGGCGGCGGCCCGGGCGATGGCTCGACCGGTCTCGACCCCCCCGGTGAACGCGATGGCGCGGATGCGCGGATCCGCGGTGAGCCGAGCCCCGACGTCTGCACCGCCATGGACTAGCTGGAACACGCCAGCAGGAAGGCCGGCCGAGTCGATTGCGTCTGCGAGCAGATTGCATCCGAATGGGCCGTTCTCGGGTGCCTTGAGGATCACCGGAGCGCCTGCTGCCAGCGCGTATGCGACCTTCTTCGCGGCGACGGCCGCTGGGGCGTTGAACGGTACGAAGATCGCCGTCGGTCCCCAGGGGATGCGCAGGAGCTCGACCGGGCGCCCGTCTTCGCTGAGGTCGGTCGATGCCCACCCGTCGCCGAGGTGGCCGATTGCGTCGCGAAAATTTCCTGCGAGGGATCCGCCGAAGAGGCGGGCGATGCTGATCGGGACACCGGACCCAAGGGATTCTGCCTCGCCTACCTGATCGCTCAGCGGTTCGAGGTTGACTGCGATGCGCTCGAGGAAGGCGCAACGCTCGTCGATGCCGAGGTTGCGCCACGTGCCGAGGAGGTCAATGTCGTGGGCAATGGCGATGGCGCGGTCGACGTCCGTGAGATCCGTGGCCGCTTGCTGGGCGATGCGCTCACCGGTTGAGGGATCGCAGATCCAGCCCGGCAGGGTCCCGCCTGGTTCGACTTCCTCGCCGCCTATGCGGTCGATCTGGCGAAGGGTGACACCGGTGATGCTGCTCATGAGTGATCCTCGTCTGGTTGGGGCTCTTCAGTGCCGCGAGTGGCATCAGGTTGCTCGTGCTGGGCCGCTGATGCACCGATGTAGGCCTCGATCACGGCCGGGTTGCTGACGATTTCGGCGGGTGTTCCCACGGCGATGATCCGACCGGCATCGAGTACGTAGATGCGCTGACAGAGTCCGAGGATGAACGAAAGGTCATGATCGACGACCAGGATGCCTGCGCCGCGAAGGCCGTTCAACTCCCTGATGGTCTCGCGGAGCTCGAGTGACTCAACCTCGTTCATTCCGGCTACTGGCTCGTCGAGAAGCACGAAGTGGCGGCCGATGGCGGCGGCGCGGGCTATCTCGAGACGTCGTTGGTCGCCGTAGGCGAGCACGCCGGCCTTGCGTCCCGCCTGGGATTCTAGGTGGAAGGTCGTCAGCAGGTCCTGCGGATGCATGAGGTGGTCGTGGGACGACGAGGCGACGATCGTGGTGACCTGCACGTTCTCGGAAACGTCGAGCTCGCCGAAGAGCCTGATGTTCTGGAAGGTCCGCGCCAGGCCGGTCCGTGCCACGCGGTGGAGCTTCCTCGGGAGGAGCTCGCCGTTGATCGACACTGTGCCGCTGTCGGCTTGCAGCACACCGGAAAGCAGGTTTAGGAGCGTCGTCTTGCCGGCGCCATTGGGCCCGATGAGGCCGACGATCTCGCCGGGCCCGACCTCGAGGCTCACGCCGTCGACGGCAGCTACGCCGTCGAAGTGCTTGACGAGATTCTCGGCGTTCAGGCGGGCCGTCGATCTCGCGGTGGAGCCGGGCAGGGCCGTCGGGCGGACCTGCGCCTTGCGGAGCCAGCGCTTGGTGAAGTCGTCGATCTCGCGGTCTCCCATGATGCCGGCCGAGCGCCAGATCATCACCACGATGATCACGACCCCGAGGAATAGCGTGCTGAAACCGGGCAAGGCCGGCAGTTGGAAGCCGCTGATCATTGGACCATCGCCGAGCCAGCGGAAGATCTCGTTGCCGATCGTCACGACGATCACGCCGAGGACTGCGCCGGTCGTGCTCCGCTTGCCACCGAGGACGAGCATGGCGATGGTGATGAAGGTGAGCGTGAGGAAGAAGTCGTTGGGGGTGATGGCTCCGAGGAGGAGAGCTAGGAGGACGCCTCCGGCTCCTGCTCCAACGGCGCTGATGACGAAGGCGATGAGCCGCAGGAGTCGCACGTTGACGCCCATCGTTGACGCTGCGAGCTCGTCCTCTCGCGAGGCCTGGAGCATCAGGCCCCACGGCGATGACTTGAAGGCGCTGGCGACGAAGAGCACGAGCAGCATGACGCCTAGGGCGCTGGGCAGCGTCACGACGGTCGGCACTCCATAGAACGCCTCGGCGCCGCCCGTGACTGCGGTCCAGTTGTTGATGACGCCGTTGACGACGACGAGCAGCGCGAGCGTGACGATCGTCGACGAGATGCCTGACATGCGCATGACCACGAAGCCGATGACGACGGCGGCTATGGCGACGACGGCGAGCGCCACGAGTGCGGCGGGCAGAACGTCGAGGCGGATGTCGGCTAGGCCAAGGGGGGCTTCGGAGATTCTCGTGCGCTTGATCTCGGGTGGGGTTGCGAGAATCGCTACGGAGTAGGCGCCGATGGCTGCGAACGCGATGTGCCCGAAGGACTCGACGCCGCTGTTCCCGACGAAGATGCCGATCCCGGCGACGAGGACGACGCTGATGACCGTCGCGATGGCCAGACGTTCGCCGCTTGCCCCGCGCGCGGCGGCCCACCCGACCGTCAGGACCGCAACCGGAATGGCAAGCAGCAATGCGCGTATGGCGCCCGATCGCAGTGCCGCGGACCATGTTCTCGAAGTCATGTGCGGAGCCTTGCCTTCAGGCCCATGACGCCTTCGGGGCGGGCGACGATCACGATGACCACGAGTGCGAAGAGAATGCCGTCGGTCAGCCCGGTGACCTGACCGGGCAAGTAGGCGCGCAGCATGACTTCTGCGACCCCGAGGACGAGCCCCCCGACGACGGCTCCGCTCAACGATCCGATGCCGCCGATGACGATGGCGACGAAGGCCTTGAGCACCGGCGCGAGGCCCATCGTGGGCTCGACTGCGCCCCCGGTGCGGGCGAGGATGAGGACGGCACCGATGCCGGCGAGCAGCCCGGAGATGAGAAACGCGCTGGCCACCATGCGGTTGGCCCGGACGCCGAGCAGTCGAGCGGTCTGGAAGTTCTCGGCCGCGCCCCTCATCGCGAGACCGAAGTTCGTCCGCTTGAGGATGAGGACCATGGCGAGCAGGGCAATGGCAGTGACGAGCACGGTCACGACTTGGTAGGCCGGTAGCGTGATTCCGCCGACGGAGAGGGTGGCAACCGTCCAACTCGGCTGGGGGACCGTTCGGGCACGCGCCGACACGACGATGGTGAGAACGGCTTGAATTGCAATCGCCACGCCGAACGAGGTGATGAGCATCGTCGTGCCGTCGGCATGACGCACTGGCCGGAAGGCAATGAGCTCCATCAGGATCGACGCCAGGGCAGCGGCGAGGATGCCCGCGAGTGCCTGGACGATCCACGGTAGGCCGAGGCTGGAGCATGCGAACATTGTGTAGGCACCGATGGTGATGAGCTCGCCGTAGGCGAAGTTCACGAGGCCGAAAATGGTGAACACGATTGCCAGGCCGAGGGCGAGAAGTGCGTAAGTGCTCCCCAGGCTGAGCCCGTTGACCATCTGCTGGATGAATTCGTTCATTCGCGGTTGACTCCCAGGTAGGAGGTGACAAGCCCTTGCGCGCCGCCGAGGTCCGCCGCTGAGCCCGATGCGACGATCTCGCCGGAGCGCATGACGTACCCGCGGTCCGCAGCCTCGATAGCTCGTACCGCGTTCTGCTCGACCATCAGGATCGTGAGTCCCTCGGCGACGAGTTCGGCGACGATCTCGAAGATCTGGTCCACGACCATGGGGGCCAGCCCCAGGGTGGGCTCATCGAGGAGGAGCAGCTTGGGCCGGGCCATGAGGGATCGGGCGATGGCCAACTGCTGCGCCTCGCCACCGGACAGGGTGCCTGCGGCACTTCCCGTTCGACGGCCAAGGACCGGGAAGCGCTCGAGGAGCCGCTCGAGGTCAGCGTGCATGGCCTTGCGGTCGGGCCTGATCGCCCCGGCCAGCAGGAGGTTCTCGCGGACGGTCAGGGTGGCGAGGATGCGCCGTCCCTCAGGGGTGAGCACGAGCCCGGACCTGACGATGGCCTCGGTCTGCTGCCCGGTGATTTCGCGGCCCAGGAAGGCCACCGTCCCGGAGGAGGGCTTGAGCAGGCCCATCACGGCGGCCAGCGTTGAGCTCTTCCCTGCCCCGTTGGGGCCGAGGAGGACGACGAACTCGCCCTCCTCGACCGTCAACGAGACACTGCGCACGGCGCGTATAGCCCCGTAGCTGACATGCAGGGAATCGATCTGGAGCATCGTGCCTACGGCTGCGCGATGTAGGCGGGGGTGAAGGTCTCGGGGTAGCTGAACTTGCCGCCCTCAACCACGCCGATCGTGACATCCTTCTTCGGAACGCCGTTGGTTCCCTTGTAGGTCACGTTGCCTGTCACCGTGGCTACGTTCTCCAACTCAGGAAGGGCCGCGGCGATCGCTGCCGGGTCGATGGCTCCGGCCTTCTCCACCGCTGCGGCGATGATCTGCAGGGTGCTGTCGCCGAGCGCCGCGAATGCCGGGCCATCGGACGGCTTGCCCGTTGCTGCGTTCAAGCCGTCAATGAAGTCGGCGAACGCGGAGCCCGAGGTGCCAGCTCCGTGCGTCGTGAACCAGCTGCCCTCGAGTGCCTCCGCGCCGGCGTCGAGCAGCGATGCACTGTCCCACCCGTCGGCGCCCATGATCCGAGTCTTCACGCCGGCCGATCGAAGCGCGCGAACGAAGTTCGAGGTGTCCGGCGGGAACATCGCGGTGTAGATCACATCAGGCTGTTCCGGCAGGTTGGCGATCTGTGTCACCTGTGCGCTGAAATCGGTCTGGCCCAGGCTGAACGTGACGTCGCCGAGGCTCGTGCCTCCGCCCTTCGCGAATGCATCGACGAAGAACTTCGGTGTGTTCTGGGTGTACGACAGGTCCGGTGACGAGACGGTGAAGACGCTCTTCGCGCCATTCTTCAGTGCGAACTCCGCGGCTGCTGACGCCTGGACGTTGTCCCCGAAGGCTGCGAGGTAGGCGGGCGATCCGCCGACGACGACGAACTCGGGCTGCGTCGATGCCGCCGAGATCACCGGGATGCCTGCCTTGCCGCCGGCCTGGATCACGCCAGCCGCCATGCCTGGGAAGCAGGGGGCGACGAGTACGGCCGCTCCTTGGTCGATGAGCTCCTGCGCCACCGTGCCACCGGTTGCAGAGTCGCTCTTGGTGTCCTTCGAGATGATCTTGACAGGGTGGCCGGCTATGCCGCCGCTGGCATTCACCTGGTCTGCTGCGTACTTCATCCCGTCGAGGGCGGGCAGGTCGCCCACCGCGCAGTCGCCGGTAAACCCGCCGGCGAATCCGATGATGAGCTCCGATCCGGTTGCAGCGCCGCCTGAGGCCGCTGCGGATGACGCTGCAGGCGCCTGCGAGGCCGCGCCTGAACTCGACTCGGTTGATGTGCTTCCGCTACTGCATGCCGCAAGGAGCGCGACGGGCAAGAGCAGGGCTACGGCAGTCCTTCTCATTTCCCCACCTTTCCTCTCATTAGTGGCCTTGTGGCCTTCATCCGGTTCAGATGTTCTCGTAGTAGCGATCCAGTTCCCAGTCGGTCACGGCCTCCTGGAATCTGGTCCATTCCCATTGCGCGGCGAGTGCATACTGCTCGACCACCTCGGGCCCGAACGCCTTCGCGACGAACGTGCTCGACGCCCAGGCGTCGGCCGCGAGCCCCAAGTGCGTCGGGAAACGGATGGCGACCTCTTGCTGGTAGGCATCGCCCTCTCGTGGCACCCCGGGGTTCATTTCCTTCGCGATGCCGTCTCTCACGGACGCGATGATCGCCGCCACCGCAAGGTACGGATTGACGTCAGCGCCGGGCACCCGCCATTCGGCGCGCAGCGACGTGGGAGACGTTCCCAGAACCCGGCAGGAGACCGTGCGATTGTCGAAGCCCCAGGTCGCCCCGCTTCCGGCGAACTCGCTCGAGTTGGTACGACGGTACGAGTTGATCGTCGGGGCGTAGATCACCATGAGGTCGGCAGCGTGATCGAGGATGCCGCCGATCGCGTTCAGCATCCTGTTGCTCATGTGGGACTTGGACCGGGCGGACCAGAAGGGGTACTGCTTCTCATCCGACCCGGTGTCGGCGCCCTTCATCGACAGGTGGATGTGGCAGGAAGACCCGACCTCGCCGGTGTTGGGCTTTGGCATGAACGTGGCCGAGAGCCCAGACTGGGATGCGACGTCCTTGACTGCGAGCTTGAAGAGGGTGTGGCGGTCGCACATGTCGACGGCATCGCCGTAGGTGAGGTTGATCTCCCACTGCCCCAGGCCCCATTCGCCCTGGCTCATTTCGACGTCAAGCCCTGTCTCGTCAAGGCAGGCGCGAAGTCGCTGGAAGAAGGGCTCCCAGGCGTTGACCTGCTGAACCGTGTAGTCCGAGTGGATCGTCGTCGTCGGGTTCCGATCACGATAGCCACGCTGGCGCAGGTCATCGTATGAATCGCGGTAGAGGTGGAATTCCAGCTCCGTGCCGACCGCCGCGGAAAGTCCGTCGGCTTTGAGCGCGTCGACCTGCCGTTGCAGGATGCGCCGAGGGGAAACCTCGACGGCGCTGCGATCGTGCTCCTCGACAATGTCGGCGATGACGATGGCCGTTCGTTCGAGCCATGCCGCGCGGACGAGCGTCGACATGTCGGGAATGAGGAGGAAATCGCGCCAGCCGGTGTGCCAGCCGGCGTATGGAACCTCAAGGCCGATGTCCTGGGGGAGGTCCCAACCGAAGGTGCACGAGGATACGGCGATTCCGCGATGCTGGAATTCTTCCAGCTTCCTCGGAGTCAGGCGCTTGCCGATGAGGCGGCCATGCATGTCCGGTGCGGCGACGATGACGGTGTCGATGCCCTGCGCCTGGGCTTCTGCGAGCGTGAGAACGTTCATCATCGCGTGAGCCACCCACCATCCACCGGGAGTTGAACGCCGACGATGAATGAAGCGGCGTCCGAGAGCAGGAACGAGACCGCGTTGGCGATGTCCTCGGGCTCGCCGACCCGCGGAACGAGCAGCCGCTGGCTCATGAAGGCCATGGCCTCCGGACCGGTGATGTCTCCGCCGGTGAATCTCGTGTTGACCGGGCCCGGGGCCACGGCGTTGACCCGAATGCCCTTCTGGGCAAGTTCGACGGCCAGCGCCTTCGTGAGCATGGTGACGCCGCCCTTGGAGGCGTTGTAGTGCGGCTGGCAATTGCCGGACGAGGAAACCACGACCTCGGACTCGACCGTCGCAAGATTGACGATTGCTCCACCCGACGGCATGACGCGGGAGGCGATCTGGGCCGCTATGAACTGGCCCTTGAGGTTTACGTCGACGACGAAGTCCCATTCATCATCGGTGAGGTCGGCAAGCGAGGTCATCGTCACGACGCCGGCATTGTTGACGAGCAGGTCCAAGGACCCGAGTTGGGCGACCGTGTCATCGACCGCGGCCTGTACTTGCTCGCGGGAGCGTACGTCGGCGGCGAGTGCGACACCCGACCCGCCTTGCGCCTGTACCAGGGCGAGTGTCTCCTGAGCGAGTTCAAGCTTGAGGTCGACGACGGCGATGCTCGCGCCGTCCGAGGCGAGCCTCAATGCGATACCCCGGCCAATACCGGAACCCGCCCCGGTGATGAATGCGACTTTGCCTGCGTGGCTGATGATCATGGTGTGCCCCTTCGATCGGCGGAATGTTCTGCTGCGAACTGGATGAACCAGGTGAAGAGCGGGTCAATGCCGTCGTGCATCTCCGGGTGCCACTGAACGCCCAGGATCCCTCGGCCTGCGTCCTCGACCGCCTCGATCGTCCCGTCGTCGGCCCGGGCCACTGTGGTGAGGCCGGTGCCGGGTGCATCGATCGCCTGATGGTGAAAGCTGTTGACCCGGGCCCTGTTGTCCTGGGAGATCTCGTTGCCAAGCGCTGAGGCCAGCAGGCAGCCCGGCTCGATGACGATGCCGTGCCTTCTCGTTCCCCGGGGCTCGTCAGTCGTGGAGTGGTCGAAACCGTCGCGAATCCCCAGGTGCGGGACAAGCGTCCCGCCGAGTGCGACGTTGAGAATCTGGACGCCACGGCAGATCGCAAGGATAGGGAGGCTCATGTCGAGCGCAGCGTGGATGAGCGCGATCTCGAATGCATCGCGGCCTGGATCGTGCTGCGTTGCATTCGGCCCGGGCTCGGCCCCGTACCTTGATGGGTGAACATCCTCTCCGCCGGAGAGCAGAAGGCCGTCCAGCCGGTCCACCAGGGCAGCCGCATCGGCCGACCTCGGGATGGTGACCGGGATGCCCCCAGCGCCCGACACCGATTCCGCGTAGTCGACGAAGACACCCTCGATCGGAACATCGAC
>WLOY01000137.1 GCA_009699015.1 Actinomycetota bacterium
ACTCAAGGTGGCTGCTCGCGAAGTGGGTGCGGACCGCGGCAAGCCGGTCCTGTGGGCTACTCCCGGCGACGTCGACAGTGTCCGACTCGTCGGCGTCCTGAGAGATGTCCCGCATCAGGATGATGCCGTCACCGTCGTGCGTCGCGACAGCGGACAGCGTGCACACCCTGACCGGAACCGCATACCGCCGGGACAGGTAGCCGACCATGCGGGTCAACTCATCACTTGACCCCGACCCCGGCCAGCACGATCCGCACCTCACGGCCTTCACCGCTGTCCTCACGATCCAACGCCTGCTGAATCAACGCCGGCGGCTTCGACAGCGAGCAGGTCCATGAACTTGCGGCCAAGCGGCACCTGTCGGCGCACCGCATGCAGACCCGGCGACACCAACGGCGGATCGTTGGCGATCCAATCCCCAAGATCCCTTTCGGTTGGCAGCGCCTGCGGGACGAGACGGGTCGGCTGTCGCCCCTGCACCACATGCCACAGACCCACGTCACGCACTGCTTTTCCCCACATGATCACCAAGGTAATCCGTCGCATCCCGTCAGGTGCAATATCGATTCCTCGACGCTGCTCGGGACCGGCTTGCGCATGATCCTGACCAGCACGACGAATCCAATTGACGGAACCTGAACCTGCTCAGAGTTGACCGGTAACGGCCAAACCGAAGCCAAGGAATCCGTAAACGAACACTGCCGCGATCCCTACCCACATGCCTACTCTCGACATCGTGGGGTCGTTGAGTGGCGATCCCACCTTGACTCGCCCATCAACTGCCGAACTCAGCAGACGGTGAGGGAGTCCTGCGTGGCGACCGCCCCTCAAGTCCGCGTCCACCTGCCGTACGGTCTCGTCCCAAAACACTCGGGCAGGAAAGCCTCTGTGGAGTTCTCGAAAGCTCGCATAATCAGCCAGAAGACGGAACCGGGATTCACGTCGTTCGCACGAGTAGACAGCGGCGATGTCACACGGTTCACGGCAGGCCGCCTCTTGGACGTCAATTCAATGGGTCGGAATCCGCATCGGTGCCACCAACACCTTGGATGCCCCCGCCATACGACCCAGCAGGTGGTGGCGGCGATGACACCGACTTCGGTGCGTCGTCCTGCGTTGCGCCTGCTGGGGCGGCAGGTTCAGGGGTCGAAGTGGTGCACCCCGCAACCACAGCGGTGACCAGCACCACCCCGACGGTCAGCAGTTTCAAGTGCCTTCTCATTGCATTCCCGATCTATAACGATGGGGATGCGAATCATCCTCATTCCCCTTCGACGAACGATAACCCGTGGCGGTTCCGGGAAACAGAGAAAAGTTCAGAAGCGGCAAGCAGTTCCCATCCGACATACCGCACCACAAGCCCGAGAAGACCCATGAAAGCGCCGCGGGTGTGCCGCTCGACCCGAAGCCACGCACTGCACTCAGGCCAAGCGGCACTTGCTTCCTAGTTGTCGGCTTCGACGACGGTCGCGCCGTCAGCGGCCCGCTGCACCGAAGCGCAGCCATCCTTCGCCGCGGCGAGCGTCTCGTACGCCTCGCCCACGGCCATGATCTCGGGACTGAGTTGGCGGTGATCCGGGAGAGCGTGCTGCGGTCGTTGCTGCCGCCGGAATATGCGGTGATGCTCGGTGAGTTGACGAAGGCCTGGGTGTCGATGACGGACCACATTGTTCGGGATTCCGCGTAGGTGCACGGCCCTGGGTGCGGAGCAGGTGGTGCGCGTGACGGGGGATGTCCGCGTGGCGCAGGTCGAGGACAACCCGTACGTCGTCTGCTGACAGATGCATGCAGGTTGGGTGCGTGCATAGCGTTGGTCTACCCGGAGAGCACGCTCCAACGAAGTGAATATCCGACAAATCTACACGATATGGTGCAAAACTCCTTGGAAAAGGACCGTGTTTACACGGTAGTGCTCGCGCCCGCCGTGCCCTATCGTCACGAACACATGCACGATTATGGGACACAGTCCCAGTGAGGCTCGGTCCTAATGAGTGCACGCAGTAGTCGATTCAGCGGATTCGGGTCAAGTAGACGGGGAGGGAAGGCCGCTGGCGCGGTCATCGCGTCCGGGGTGATGCTGCTTGCGGGATGCGGTGGGAGCGTGACAGGCGGGGAAGCCACGGATGCCCCCTCCGCCATCGTCCGGGGTGACACGTTGGGCAGAGATTGGGAGAGCACGTACCCGACGGTGGACGCGAGTGCAGGCCAGGTCGTCGTGTCGTGGGACAAGCAGATCACGGAGGACGCGACGGAGTCGGTGGTCGGGTACGAGGTGCAGATTTCGTCGTCTATGTATGGCCCGTGGATTGGTGCCGGCACCGGGTGCGCGAGAAGCGCGACGAAGTCGTCGACGAGGCAGACGTGCACCGCCACCGGGCTTGCTGACGGGACGTATTACTTCAACGTCGCGGCCGTGAGGAAGCCCGTCATCAAGAAAGACACGACGGGGAACTTTTCACAGGGCACGAGGACGGGGAACTTTTCAGCAGGGTCACCTCCCGCGATCGTCCTGTCCCCGCCTGGAACTCCTGCCAAACCGACGGCGGTCGCCGGCACCGGGACCGGCACGGTCAGCGTGACTGTTGCTGCCGGGACTGCAACCGACGGGACCCAGGGCGGGATCCCGACGTCCTACACGATCACGGCATATACGGGGGGGACGGCCACGGCCATGACGTGCACGGGTACCGCCTGCACTGGCCTGGCCGATACTTCGTACACGTTCACTGCGACCGCGACGAACGCGGCCGGTACCTCGGTCCTTCCCTCCGCCGTGTCGGATCCAGTCACGACGGCGGGATACGTGCTCGGGTCCACAGGCCCGGGGGGAGGCAAGGTGTTCTACGTCTCCAAGGCCGGGTTCACCAGCAGCGGTTCGGGCTGCGGGGCCGCGTGCCACTACCTGGAAGCGCAAACGGCAGACCTCGCGAAAAGCCCGTGGTGCTCGAACACGACCCAGGACCTTCCGGGAAAATTCGGCGGGGAGATCGGCAAGGGGTACTTGAACACGCAGAACATGGTGAACATGGTGACGGGGTGCACCACCGGTGCCGGGATAGCCGCCGCCACCAGCCGCCTCGGCAGCGTCTCTGACTGGTACCTGCCTTCAGCCAACGAACTGTACGCCCTCCTGCACAGTGGGCAGAGCGTTGGCGGGTTCGAACAGGGATGCTATTACTGGAGCTCGACTCAAGAACCGTCGCACCAAGAAGGAGTTGCCTTCGCGACGATAGTCCGCTACCCGAGTGGGTCCGGCTCAGCTCAAAAGTCGTACTCGGAGTGCGTTCGCCCGGTGCGGGTCTTCTGACGATTCAGCGAAGTCAGTTGCGCGGCGCACGATCAGAGGATCGCAACGTCGAGCCGCTGATGTGTGGAGGTCGGCCTTGCTTCTTGAGGCCGACCCCTCTTCGTAGCACGCTGTCGGTGTCTGCTGGGCTGCATGGCTGATCGACGCTGGCTTTGGCCAGGCGTCGCTGGTCTTCGCGATGCCCCGTTCAGGGATTCTGTGGTGTTCCACAAGGCGTGCTTCCTGAACGGGCGCTGCGGTACGCAGGTTGTCGGGTTCCGATGGGAAGTGGATTCGCAAAGCAGACGTCCAAGAAATCTGAATAATCACCGCAAACATGGACAAAACTTCTTGAGATGGAACGTGTTTACACGGTAGTGCTCACTCCTGTGACGCCATAGCCTACATGTACATGCACGATGATGGGACATAGTCCAGGTGAGGCTCGGCCCACGATGAGTGCACGCAACAGCCGATTCAGCCACATCAGCGCCGAGCACGTCGGCTGAGCGACCTCGACCGGCTCTGGCCCGCCATCGTCGTAGGCGCCCTCTCAGACGAAAGGAGGCCGAGCCTGCACTTCGGGGAAACTCAGTGCATCGAATGAGTGCGAAGCGAAAAGTGGCGAGTTGCTAGCATGACCGCATTGAGCCGGACCGAGGGTAGCTCACCCTCGTAGGTCATCTGAACGGCTCTCTTGGATACGTGCTTCAAGGGGCGCTCCTATTCATCGTCGTCTGTAGCTGAGACGTACGTGACCGCTGTCGATGTGGCGGAGGGACTTGATGTGCCGTACTTGTTGGTTGCCGTGACGGTGAACTTGTAACTGGTGCCAATCGTCTGAGAATGCTCGCTGGAATCCGCCGTGTTGTCGCGCATGCGCTAGGCGCAACATCGCTGTAGTGAACGCCCTGCAGAGTGGTGTCGCTCTGGACGTCGACCAGCCCGGGCATCACGCCTGCGCCCTAGACGCGGCCGGCACGCGACTCGTCGAACGGGAGGTCGCCAACACCGAGGTCCTTTCGCGAGAAGTGTTCGGGCCTGAGGGTGAACCCGGTGGCGCCGGGTGAGGGTTACAACAGGTTCCCTCAGATAGGTGTTGGGGGTTGGCTAATATCCCCGGATCGGTCGAACACCCGAAAGCGAACTTGCGAGGTACGAGTCGCCTCGGCCTGTATTGAAGTCGATAGCTCCGGCCATGAACCACAACGTACAACAATCAAACATCCAGTAATATTGTGTGGGGTCCGTTGCCGATTCTTTCGCAATAACAAACTCGCCCGCTTTCGTAGCTGCCCAGTACTCATAGAGTTTCTTCAACTCGGAATTCATGGGAAGGTGCCACTGCAAGTCACCGACAAGTCGATAACCCTCCGCACTCGCAACGGCATCCTCCCAATTCATACTCGGGTCTATAGGTCTCCCCGACCAGCCCGCAGGGGCGTACTCGAGGACAACTTTCGAGTCGCCTTCACCTTCAACGTAGAAGACGGTTCCACCACCGATGCTGATGTCACCGACCTTGCACGCTGCGCGAGACGTGGCGCATTCCTCCACCCCCGCGGCAAGTCGATTGGCGTTCGATCCTCCACCAGGTGCAGCGGACTCGACTTGCCCACCGCACCCTGTGACCGCCGTCATGAGAAGTACTGCGATGAACGAGATCCCACCGGCAGCGACCCTGCTCGTGTGGCCCATCCACCCTGTTGATGTCATGCAGGGAACGTACCCACCAATCAGAGTGAATCTGCGGACTAATCCCCCATCTGTTCGGTAACTCCAGCGGCTACCTCAGCAACCACCACTCACTCTTGTGGCTCGCACCGCGAGGATTGAACGCTCCCCCGGAATCATTCACTTCAAGAGGATCTGCATTGAAGAAAGCACTGCAGTCCTCGCCCGTCACCCATTCGCGGCGATCCTGACGTGCAGCAGTGCCGACAGCGGTCCGGACATCTCGGACGCCTACGCGCACCTTCGCCCGAAACCAGGGATGTCGTCACCGACGCGATCAAACGCGCGATCACGGATCAGGCGAGCGGCTCAGACTGTCACCAATCTTGACCGGCACGGCTGACAAGGCGCTACGCCTCCACCTGCACTTCACCCAGATCTCGTCAAGGTTGCCCCAAGCTCCTCGAACACTTCTCCCGCGAGCTCACCGACGAGATCATTCGATGCGGCGCCCTCCAGCAAGCAGTCGGTCAAGTCTGAGACACGTCAATAGTTGTTGACCGCTATGGCACCCGTGGTGACTCCCACGACCAGAATGTAGACGGGAACACCGAGCAGGCGCTTGGGCCAGACGTTCGACCAGCCCACGCCGTTCGGGGCCAAGACGTGCAGGCTGGTAATGATTGCCGACGGTATTAGCAACAGGACGAGCAGCCCAGGCAGCAAGCCCTCCACGGCCGGCGCGGTGAACAAGTAGGCGGCCAGCAGGACGCCAGTCAGGGTGGTGAACAGGATCTTGGTGATACCGGAGGGCAGCCAGCGATTCATGCCCGGCACAGTCGGAAGTTCGGACTGGTACACACCCAGCACGAGGGGTACCGACAACACGACCGCGGCGATCATCGCCATCCAGGTGTTTCCGACGAACGCGGCGACAAGGAGATAGGTGATGACGGTTCGACACACGATGGCTGCCAGGCGCAGGCCCGTTCTCGGCGGCTGCGTGATCGGCATGGCGGCTTCAGCGCATCGCAGCGGGTACAGCCTGCCGAGGACATCTTCAAGGGCCAGCCGAACCACGACGGTCACCCCCGCCACGATTTGAATCATGAAGATGTCTTCCTGGCTGACAATCTCCAGACCGGAGAGGCCATTGAGGGCTTTGGCGATACCTGCTGCGGCAAAGGCAATAACACAGGGCAGGATCACGTAGTCGGCGAACCTGTCCCACAGTCCGACAAGACCGGTGTGGCCAACTCGGCGCAGGGGCCTGAGGTAGTTTGCGAAGAATGAGAGGCTGATCGCCAGGCATCCCACGCCTACGATCGTCAGGCAATCCTGGAGAGTGTGCACGTGAAGCGTGACCAGGGCGCCGATACTGATCGTGGCCCAAGCGATGAAGCCAGCCATGGCATCGAGGATCCCGAGAAGGATGATCCCCAGGATGACCTCTATTGATCCCGGCACCACCGTGAAGCCGGATTGCATGAGGCTCACGACGCCGACGAGGACGGCAGCAAGCCACAGTAGCAACGCGTTGGTTCCGAACATGGCTCGCGCCCACGTGCCGTCGCTGATCGCCCGAGGCAGGATGAGCGAGAACCTGCTCACCGCAATGGTTATCCGAGCGAGTGCATCGTGAAGGCGATGAGTGCCTGGTACTCGCCAGGTGGGGCTTCGATCGCCGGGTCCAACCGCTACAGCTAACGCTCCCGCGACGACAAGGTCCTTGGGGTCGAACACCTTGTTGTAAGCAAGACTGTTATTGGCGGCAGCATGACCAGAGGCGGCGCCTTCCGTCCCTCCGGCCGCGGCACTCCCGACAACCGATCCCGCCGCGCTTGCCGCGCCCACCGCGGACGCTCCGGCGACGCCCGCCACCACGGCACCGGTCACGGCCACGGCGGCGACTGCCGCGGGGTGCGAACTCGGGCTGTAGATCGGCCGCCCGGCCTCCAACGACCGCTCGACGAGACCGCCATCGGGATTGACACCGAGCGCGTCGCCCGGCTTCCCCACGGCTGTCACCACACCGGACTGATCGACCTTTAGCGCATTGAGCACCTCGATATCTTCGCCTGAGGCCCCCACCCCGGACACCACAACCGAATGGATGCCTGACACAAGCCCAGATGGCAACTCGGTGTCGATGTTGACGACGCCGGCAGAATCCACGTTCCCTGACGCGATAACCATGGGATCTGAATAGACCGTCACGGTGACAACTGAGCTGGGCTGCAAACCCCGCGACTGCACCGTGACAGGCGATCCTGAAGCCGGCTCACCGACTGAAACGCCCAACCGGAGTGTGATGGCTGCCGGCACTTCGCTTCTTCCGAACAGACCGCCGTTGGCCATGGCGGCCGCACCCGCCGCTGCCGCAGCTTTTCCCTGCGGACCGGCACCGGGACCGCCGGGTTGCGCTGACCCATCCAAATTCCGCGGCTGACCCAAAGACGGCTGACCCAAAGACTCCTGCCCCTGAGACGGCCCCGGCAATGGACCACCCTGCGGAGCAGACGGCTCACCCTGAAACTCCTGAGGCTGCTGCCCCTGTGCCGGCTGACCCTGAGACTCCCGCCCCTGAGATGGCTCACCCTGAGACTGGCCCGGCAACTGACCACCCTGCGGAGCAGCAGACGGCTGCCCCTGCCTCTGTGGCTGCTGACCCTGAGACTGCTGACCTTGAGATTGGCCCGACGTCTGGCCACCCTGCGGAGCAGCAGACGACTCACCCCGAGACTGCTGAGACGGCTGACCCTGAGGCTGCTGACCCTGAGATGGCTGACCCTGAGACTGGCCCGACGTCTGGCCACCCTGCGGAGCGGCAGACGACTCACCCCGAGACTGCTGAGACTGCTGACCCTGAGATGGCTGACCCTGAGACTGGCCCGACGTCTGGCCACCCTGCGGAGCAGCAGACGACTCACCCCGAGACGGGCTGCCTTGCTGCGGCGCTTGCCCGCCTTCGTTTGGCGACGGGTTATCGATCGCGTCTACGCCTGCTGGGGCGTGCAACGAAGACCTCGGTAAGGCCTCAACGGGCGTTGCCCCAACAAGAATCGGCAGGAGCCCGAAGAACATCGTGATGAATACAGTCGCGGCTAGCCCGAGGAATCGGACAACACGAATCGGCATGGCCGCAAGAATAGGGGAAGAAGATGAACCGTGATCGCGGCTGAATTTCGGACGTCGAGCGGTGAGTGTCATTGCTCTCCCCGCGCTTCGACCTGCGGGATAGCGATGGCTGCCCGCTGCCATCGCCTTCACTGCTTGTCGCCGCCTTGGGGGATATCCACCCTGCCTCGGGGCGCTCCTCGCCGCCCTCATCCCCCGCAGCGTCGGGTCGCCACGGCATGCCCTGATTCCCGGCTGGTACGACGACCCGGAATCGCCCTTCAAGCTCCGATAATCAGACGGCGGCGCTTGGCCCGAGGAGACCACCGACAGACCTGACCCTTGACAAACAGTGCGCTACGGGCCTGTCCGCCCTTCCAGCGAGGATGCAATTCGGCCAGTCCGCTTCCAGCGGGACACAACGGCGGGGTCAGATACATGGATGTCCGATAGTCTGAGAACTTCCAATCGCGAGACGACTGGCCCCGGGCTCTGCGCCCAGTTGGGTCACAAACACATTGAGATGCTTCGGACCTAGGCAGCGGAAATCCGCGATGGGTGGGCGTCACTGGCTTGTGATGCGTGAGGGACTGCTGGAGGGTTCGGCGGGGTCGTCGTGTTCGCGGAGCCGCTTGGCGAGTGGAACTACGTCTTCGTCCGTGCGATGCTCAAATCTCCACGGATGGGGGCGGATGTGGCGAGCAAGCATGCTGATCCCGACCCCGCGGCCGAGTACCTCACCCACGACGATCGTGGACGCCGGTGGATGCCACCGGCCAGACCCGTCATCACAGGCCTGCTGGCAGTCGAGGCACACGTAGCGACGACCTTCGTGATCTGGCCACCAGCAGTGCAGAATCGGCCGACCGACGCGGTGATCGCGATAATGCTCGCAGTGGCTCACGGACGCGTCGCTCGTCGTCGCGTGGGCGATGCCGCTGGTCGCCATCGCCACCCGCAGGACCGAGGCCTCCCAGCTGCTGTGGGCGGCCATCCTCGTCGCCGTCCTGACCGCGTTCTACCTGCCGACCGTCCCCTCTTCGTCTTCAGGCTTGTCGTAGGCATCGTGGTCTGCGTTTTCGCGGTGGCCGTCATGCGCCGCGGCCTCGACCTCAACGCGAGCGCAGTCCGGGCCAACGCCGCCCGTGCGGGCAGGCCAATCATCGTCGCACTCTTCGACCTCGACGAGCTCAAGCACCTCAACGACACCGAGTGGCACGAGGTCGCCGATGCGACGATCCGGGACGTGGCCACCCACTGGCGCGACGACCTGCGCGAGGGCGACGTGCTCGCCCGCGTTGGCGGCGACGCCCCCTATCCGTGCTCCC
>WLOY01000138.1 GCA_009699015.1 Actinomycetota bacterium
CGGGTCGATGCTCATCGCGAACTTCCTCTCACCACTGCACGGATCGGTCAATTTAGGCCCCGGATAGTCGATACTATTGGAGTAACTTATGCGAAGCAAGGAATGACTCATTTGTAAATGGGTTCCACTCATTTCCAGGAATCCTCCTTCGGGATGTCATGGCGCGTGCCCAGGCCGAGGAGAATGCGGTTAGGTTGCGAGCGAAGCAAAGGCCGTGAGGGGGCGTAGTGGACAGCGGGCGGGACGAGCGACGCTCCATGGCGGCATACATCGCAAAGCACGGTCGCATCCGGCCATCGCATGCGGTGCGCAATGACGCATCCTTGAGCGCGAGCATCGTTGATCTCATCGCCTCGGGGGGGTGGGACGCCCTGACGATCAGCGGTGTCGCCGCCAACGCCGGGCTCACCCATGGAGCGGTGTACGACCGGCACAAGAACAAGTCAGCGCTCGGCGTCGATGCGTGGCACGACAGCCTTTTCAGGCCACTCACCGACGTGCTCGACCAGGTACTCAACGCTGCACTCGGCGCTCAACCGAATGAAACCGCCGATGAGCGCTTCTTGCCGGCGATGCGGGCCTTCGTCGACCCCACGACCGAGATCCGAGCGGCCATTGAACTGGTCATGGGCTCCCAGTTCGACCCGGTGCTGAGAGCAGCGGTGTTCGATGGCCTTGCGGAGTGGCTCGGCTCTCGCTGCCTTCCCTATGACGGGGATCGGTCGCGAGCCGCCGGGGCATCATCGGTCGTCGCTCTTGCCCTCGGGTTCGTCCTCCTGAGCCGACGGCCCTGGGTGGATGAGATGGATATCGGGCCCGGTCTCCGCCGCATCTTCGTGGCCCTGCGCAACCCTTCCGAGGCGCGGATCCTTCCCGCGGACACTGCCGACTTCCTCCGCACATCGCCCTTCGATACTGGCGATCCCCGGCTCGATGACGTGCTCGATCGCACGATCGCCTCGATCGGGAGCGTCGGATACCGGCAGACGCGCGTCGCTGACATCGCGAAGGCGTCAGGTGTGAGCGAGGGCTTCATCTTCTCCCGATATAAGACAAAACTCGACCTGTTTCTCGCTGTCATCGACTTCATGCACGCTCAGGGCTACCAGCGTCTTGGTGAGTTCATCGAACGTATCGCCCGCGAGGTCGGCCCGGGCGCGGCCGAGGCCGTCGCATGGCGCGAGTACCTCAGCCCGGGCGCGACAACGCGCGTCGTCTTCCTCGAGACGCAGCGACTCGTCTCTTATAACGAGCGCATGCGTGCCATCACGGACCCGGTCGAGCAGGGCCTGCTGGAGTCCATGGTTGCCGGCACACCCGACATCGGCAGGGCCGAGGTCATCGGCCACGTCCACCTCGAGTTTGCGTCCGGCCACGGTCTGCCGCTGCTGGGCGTACTCCTGCCATCCGCATGGGAGTTGCCGTACGACGTCTTCACTGAGCCATTCGTCACGTCGAGCCCCCTGGCATAGACGGCCCACCCGCTGGTCGGCGTAGTGCGCAATGACCCTTGAGGGGGAGATGAGATCGGCCACCGCGTACTGATCGCCCCAGCGGCCACAAACAGCGCACTCGTGTCGATGATGATCAATCCTCACCGAATCCCTCCAGGTAGTCATCGAGATTTCGGGCAGTCATCCCCTCGGAGTCGCCAAGGATGATTCCACCGCCCGGACGGGGCCGGCGCGTCTCCTTATCCACAGCCCCGCGAACGATCTGGGCCTCGGTGGTCCCGCGGCGCTTCGCCTCAGCCTCGAGCCTGGCCTTCAACTCATCGGGAAAGTACACCGTCGTCCGCTTCATGACATGCACCGTGCCATACGCCGGTAGGCGGTAGCGTCCCGTCATGAACAAGCGCGCCTACGACATGGTGTGGGGCAGCATGCTGCGCACTACGACCGTCCTCCACAAGGCGCTCGACCGCGCGACGGGCGGCCGACTCGGCCGCAGGTTCCCCGGTGGCGGGCATGTCGTGTGGATCACCACCCTCGGGCGCAGGTCCGGCGAGTGGCGTCGCACCCCACTCCTCGCCTCCCCGCACGAGGGGTCGTGGGTCATTGCGGGCTCGAATGCCGGCCAGGCCGAGGTGCCCGGATGGGTGTTCAACGTCCGGGATCACGCCGAGGGGTTCATCGAGCTTGACGGGGTCAGGCACGACGCGGTGTTCACCGAGGTCGTCGGCGAGGAGCGCGCCGCGCTGTACCGCAAGCTCATCGATCTCTGGTCGAGCTATGCGATGTACGAGCGCAACGCCGGACGGGAGATCCCGGTGTTCATCGTCCGCACGCGCCCTTCGCCACTCTGAATGCGATCGAGTCGAAGACGCTATCAGGCCGGGGCTGGCCCTGCGCCACCCTCAGCCGGTGCTGGTCCAGGTGCGGGACCGGTGCCACCGCCCCCGCCGCCGCCCGCGGGGGCCGGTGCGGGTGCAGGGCCGGTGCCACCACCGCCGCCTGATCCGCCGCCTGAGTCAGGTGCTGGGCCTGCGGGTGCGCCTCCGCCTGATCCTCCGCCTGATCCTCCGCCTGCGGGTGCGGTGGGACCTGAGTCAGGTGCTGGGCCTGCGGGTGCGCCACCGCCGCCTCCGCCTGATCCTCCGCCTGCGGGTGCGCCGCCGCCCGGCGTGCTGTTCGGGTCAGGGCCGGGTCCTCCTGCTCCGCCACCACCGGGCTGTGCCGGCCCACCGGGGCCTTGGGTGCCAGCATTGGGGCCACCGTTTGTTCCGGGATTGGGACCACCCTCGGGGCCGGGGCCGGCCATCGCCCGGAACTGATCGACCTGTGCGCCATTTACCTGCTCAGGGCGCCCTGGGCGTTCCCTCACGATTATTTCGCCAGTCTGCGGATCGAACTGTGCCCGTCGGTCAATAACACCGCCGCTTGGGTTTTCCCTGGGAATGTTGAACCCCGGACCCTGTCGACCGGAGCCGTCGGAGAAGTCGATCGGCGCCTCGCCGCGCCGGTTGTTCGGACCGACATTGAAGCTCCCGCCGTCCGGAACGGGTGCATTGAAGTTGTTGTACCCATTCGCCATGTTCACGTCGCCCTCGCGGCCGGGCGGTGGTGCCACCTCGACGCGGCCTTCGTTGTCGGCCCGGAAGGTCGCCCTGTCGTCCTCGCGGGGTCCGGTGCTCGTCCGCACGGTCACGCGCGGAGCGCCGTCGGAGTCGATGGACATCGTGTAGTCGGCATCGTCGCGAGTCTCGTCGGTGTCGCGCGACCGGGCGACACCGTCCGCGTCGAACTCAGGAACTAGGTCGCGGTCGACGATGACCGATGTTCCGTTGCCCGATAGCCCCGCGCCGAGCAGTGGCCGGGCGACGACACCTGCGGGAAACACCGTGGACGGATCAGTGGTGTCGTAGGACTTGCCGTCGATGGTGATCGTGACGCCGACGCGAGTGTCGGGGTCGGCCGACGTGACGAGGAGGTTGGAGAACTTGCCGCGGGCGCTGACCGTGCCCTTCGTCTCCGAGTCAGTGAACGGTGCGCTTGTCGGAACCGCCCGAGCCGCCATCGGGGTGAGGTCGATAGTTGACTTGCCACCCGACCACCCGTCAGTCGGGGCGCCCGGCGTGGTTGCCCCCGCTGCGTAACTCCAGCGCTCGGTCTCGGGGTCGACAACGATCTGCTGCACCGTTCCGGGGTAGTTGTTGTCATACACGGAGATCGCGTAGGTCGTTCCGTTGAAGACGACGGCAAAGGGCGTGATCGAATGGCCCGAGCCCTTGTCGGAGTAGATGGCGAGGGTGTAGTTCTTGCCCGAGGCGATCCCTGATGCCAGTTCCTTGGCGACCTCGGATGGCTCGTACTCATGGAAGGCCATGTAGGCCTCCTGGACCGGAACGAACATCTGAGTGGTCCACCAGAAGTCGATCGCGTCGATGACGTCAGTGTCGTCCTTCGAGAGGGCGAAGGTCGATGGGGCCTCGGGATCGAGGTCGATGAGTGACGCAGCATTCGAGAACAGTCGCTGCGCCATGACGGCCATGCCCTCGCAGCGACCCCCCATCATCGCCTCATTGACCTGGGCAGCCCACTGTTCGGCCGCCGGGAAGAGGATGCACCCCTCGGCAGTCGTCTCCGCGCAAACGGCCTCTTCGCCGAAGAGCGCGACGAGGGAGGTTGCATCAACCGTCCCGACGGCCGCCCAGTTCGCAAAACTGAAGCCGTTCACGGCCGGGTCGAAGCCGTCGTAGACGCAGTTCGCGGGATCGACCCCGGTGCAGTCAGGAAGCATGTAGCCACCCGAGCCGTCGGCGGCGGGCTGGCCGTTGCTGCTCGGCAGCACGATGGCTGCCGGCGCCGCGCCCGAACCACAGGCCGACAGGATGAGCATGCCGGCGAGCGCGGGCACCACGGCCCAACTACGAATCGTGCGTCTTTTCATCATTCCCAACTCCATCCACAGGGTGTGCTGACCCCTTGTACGGGAGAATACCTAGGGCAACGTCTACCACTCTCACGCATATCGGCGCCGAGCACTACCGTGTTTCCACGGTAATCTAGGAAAGTCCGATTATCGGTTTCGCGACCCTCAGTGCGGCGGGTGCGCCTGCCACGCCGACCACGCCGAGGAGACCATGTCTCGCAGATCGCGGCTCGCCGACCAACCAAGGGTCTGGAAGATCTGCAGGGTTGCAGCGGTCGAGGCGGGAGGATCGCCGGTCCGCCGGCTGACCGTGAGCGGGTCAACGTCCGTCCCGACGACCTCGGACACCATTTCCATGACCTCGCTGACGGAGGATCCGACGCCGCGGCCGACGTTCAGGGCGACGGCGCTCTCGTTCGTCTCACAGTGGGCTGCTGCCGCCACGTGGGCCTCGGCGAGGTCGGCGACGTGGATGTAGTCGCGGATGCAGGTGCCGTCGGGGGTCGGGTAGTCGTCACCGAAGATCCTCGGTCGCTCGCCGTCGGCGAGGGCCCGGAAGACCATCGGCACGAGGTTGTTCACGCTGTTGTCGCCGAGATCATCACTCGCCGCCCCGGCCACATTGAAGTAGCGCAGCGCCACCCAGGACAGCCCGGCAGCGATGCCCTGATCACGGGTCATCCACTCGCCGACGACCTTCGTCTCGCCGTAGGGCGACTCGGGGACGAGGGGCGCATCCTCGCTGATCGGATTGGCGAGCGGCGTGCCGTAGACAGCGGCGGAGGATGAGTAGACGAAGCGCGTGATGCCGGTATCGTGCATGGCCTCCAGCAGGCTGAGCATGCCGACGACGTTCTCGCGGTAGTAATGCAGCGGGATGTCGACGGACTCACCGGCGGCTTTCTTCGCCGCAAGGTGGATGACGCCATCCACGTGATGATCGACCAAGGCCGCCGCGACCGCCTTGCGATCAGCGACAGATGCGCGGACGATCGGCACCCCCTCGGGCACCTTGCGCTCAAGGCCGCTGGAGAAGTCATCGAGCACGACAACCCTGCGCCCGCTCGCTGAGAGCACGCGCACGACATGCGCCCCGATGTAGCCGGCGCCGCCGGTGACGAGCCAGGTGGTCACCTGAAGGTCTCTCCGGTGAGCCGCTCGTACGCCTCGACGTACTTGGCACGGGTCTTCTCGACGACTTCGTCAGGCAGGGGCGGCGGCGGGGTATCGCTCGCCCTGTCCCAACCGGATTCGGGGGAAGTGAGCCAATCGCGCACGTACTGCTTGTCGAATGACGGCTGGGCCTGCCCAGGCTCCCACTCGAGCAGGGGCCAGAACCGGGAGGAGTCGGGGGTGAGCACCTCGTCGGCGAGCACCACCTGCCCGACGTATTTCCCGGAAAGGCCGATCCCGAATTCGAACTTGGTGTCGGCGAGGATGAGGCCCCGCTCGCGCGAGAGGGCGTCGGCCCTCCGGTAGATCTCCAGCGAGAGCCGCTTGAGCTCCTGGGCCTCCTCCTGGCCGATGAGCATCATGACCTCGTCGAAGGTGACGTTCCGGTCATGCTCGCCGACAGGCGCCTTCTCGGCGGGGGTGAAGATCGGCTTCGGGAGCAGCGAGCCGTCCTTGAGACCGGGCGGCAGCCCGACCCCGCAGATCGATCCTGCATCGCGGTAGTCGACTAGGCCGCTGCCGGTGAGGTAGCCGCGAACGACGCATTCGATGGGGAGCATCTCGAGGCGGTCGCAGATCATCGCGCGGCCCCGGACGGCCGAGGGCACGTTGGTGCCGCGCAGGTGATTGGGCACGACGCCCTCGAGCAGGTCGAACCACCACAGCGAGAGCTCCGTGAGGATGCGGCCCTTGTCGGGTATGAGGGTCGGAAGCACCCAGTCATAGGCGGAGATGCGATCGCTCGCCACAAAGAGGAGGCGATCCTCGGGTGTCGTGTAGAGGTCGCGGACCTTGCCGGAGTAGATGTGGGTGTAGCCGTCGGGAAGGTCGTAGGGGATCGGATCCATGCTCACAGGATGTCTCCAGGTTGGTAGGCGGACGCTCCCGGGTGCCGCGCGGTGATGACGGCCACCCGTTCGATGATCGTCTGCACCTGAGCGGAGGCTGCGCCGGTGAAGTCGAGCGGCTCGGAGATGAGCGATTGAAGGTCACTCACAGATAGGCCAAGCCGCTCGTCCGCGGCAAGTCGGTCCAGGAGGTCGTTATCGGCCGCACCCTGCTCGCGCAGTGACAGTGCCACCGCGACCGCGTGCTCCTTGATCGCCTCGTGCGCGGTCTCACGGCCCACTCCTGCGCGCACGGCGGCCATGAGGATCTTCGTCGTGGCGAGGAAGGGCAGGTAGCGGTCGAGTTCGCGATCGATGACGGCGGGGAACGCGCCGAAGTCGTCGAGCACCGTCAGAAACGTCTCGAAGAGCCCGTCGACGGCGAAGAACGAGTCGGGCAAGGCAACCCGGCGAACCACCGAGCACGAGACATCGCCCTCGTTCCATTGGTTGCCGGCCAGCTCCGAGGTCATCGTGAGGTAGCCGCGAAGGAGGACGGCGAACCCATTGACGCGCTCGCAGGAGCGGCTGTTCATCTTGTGCGGCATCGCTGAGGACCCGACCTGCCCGGGTCGGAAGCCCTCGGTGACGAGGTCGAGGCCCGCCATGAGGCGGATGGTGGTGGCGAGGCTCGAGGGGGCGGAGGCGACCTGAACGAGGGCGGAGACGACGTCGAAGTCGAGCGAGCGCGGGTAGACCTGGCCGACGCTCGTGAGCACGTCGGCGAAGCCGAGATGGCGGGCGACGCCCTCCTCCAGCGACTGGAGCTTGGCGGCATCGCCCTCGAGCAGGTCGAGCATGTCCTGGGCTGTGCCGACAGGACCCTTGATACCGCGAAGCGGGTAGCGCGCGAGCAATTCCTCGATGCGCGCGTAGGCGACGAGGAGTTCATCTGCCGCGCTCGCGAACCGCTTGCCCAGGGTGGTGGTCTGAGCCGGGACGTTGTGGGACCTGCCGGTGATTGCGGTGTCAGCGTGCAGGGCGGCAAGTCCGGCGAGGCGCGCAAGCGCGGCGACCGACTTGTCCCGGACCAGGGCGAGCGCCTCACGGATCTGCAGTTGCTCAACGTTCTCGGTGAGGTCCCGCGAGGTCATCCCGAGGTGAATGAGCTCATGGCCCGCGAGGCCGTTGAACTCCTCGATGCGCGCCTTGACGTCATGCTTCGTCACGCGCTCGCGGTCGGCAATCGACTGAAGGTCCACCTGTTCGATCACCGACTCGTAGTCGGCAATCGCTGCGCTGGGGATCGACAGGCCCAGTTCGGCCTGCGCCCTCATGACCGCAAGCCAGAGCCTTCGCTCGAGGACGATCTTTGCTGCCGGCGACCAGATGTCGTTCATCGCCGCCGACGCGTATCGGCCAGACAGGACATTCGGGATCGCTGAGGCCACGGCCTCATCCTTCCACGCTCTCAGAGCGCCACCAACCCCCCGGCGTCAGCCAAGGATGCCGACTGCGGGACTACTTCCTTCCGATGTTGCTGTCGGTGATGTCGTCGGTGGTGAGGCAGCCAACTGGATTCTGCGCAGCGAGATCGTAGAGGGTTGGATCGTTGCGCTCGGCGATCCAGGCCTTCTCGATGGATGTGATGACCGCGAGCAAGGAAGCGCTCTTGGCCGGGGCGAGGTAGTTGGCGAGGCAGGCGTGCCACGGCTTGCCGCTGTTGTCATTCTTCGAGAAGAAGACGCCAGTCTCGATCATTCCGAAACCTTTGGCCTTCCAATGGGGGTTGTAGTCACTGACGGTGCCGATCTGCTGACCCGCCTTGACCTTGGCACCCACCTTCACTGTCGGGCTGATGAGGTGCTCATGCTCGAACAGGATCGAGGCGATGCCGCCCGGTAGGCATGTGGTCCCGGTGGGAGCGACTCGGACGCTGTAGTCATTGCTGTAGAGCTGCGGGAGATCGCAGACGGTGCCATCGACCATCGAGATCACCGGCGTACCGAGGGGAGCAATGAAGGCCATCTGCGGCTCCTTTGCACCCTTGAACTCCCACCCGTAGACGCCCAGGATGTGGTTATACATCGCGTCATCATCTGCATTGCCGAAGGTGGGTGGCGTGACCCCCTTGATCTGCATGACTCCGGCCTTCCCGCTGCCGGAATCGTAGGTGTCGACGGCCAGGCCCCAGTTCTGGATGACCTTCGGGATGCTGGCATTGGACGTGATCCCAGAGCTAACTTCTGACCCGCTGGTTGACCCGCCCCCGCTCGCGACCCGGACCCAGACGAGCCTGCTTCCCTTCTTCACGCAGCGAATATCGATGTTGCCCACATGAATCGTGATGCCGGCCTTCGTGCACCTGTCTCCCGGCTTGTTGGCCGCGTTGGCCACCGACGGGAATACGGCGGTGACCAGACTCATTGCAGCGATGCCGGCTGCCGCGGCGCCAACAACACGGGCGACGTTCATGGATCCTCCTCGGGAATGCCGCGAGACTACCCGAACATTTTCAATGATTGCAAGGTGTAGCGGACAAATCCCTAGGCGTCAGGCGCAGCCGCTCGGGCGATGTCTGACCGGTGATGAGCCCCTTCGATACTGATGCGATCGAGGGCCTCATAGGCGCGTTTGCGGGCCTGCGCCAATGACTCGCCCTGGGCCGTGATCGAGAGCACCCGACCACCCGCGGTGACGATGCCATCGGCGGTCGCCCGAGTGCCAGCGTGGAGCACTGTCACGCCTTCAACCGCCCCAGCCTCATCGAGTCCCCCGATGAGATCGCCGGTGACCGGGTTCTCCGGGTACCCCTTTGAGGCGATGACGACGGTGACGGCCGCTCCCTGGTGCCATTCGAGTGGCGGCAGAGCACCGAGGGTTCCGGTGGCGGCAGCAAGAAGCACCTGACCCAGTGGCGAGGCCAGACGGGCCAGCACCCCCTGGGTCTCGGGGTCACCGAACCGGGCATTGAACTCAATGACCCGCGTGCCGCGACTCGTGAGGGCAAGACCTGCATAGAGCAGACCG
>WLOY01000139.1 GCA_009699015.1 Actinomycetota bacterium
GGCCGCCGTGACCCTGACCGGCACCGCCGGAACCGTCGTCCAGTCGACCGAGCCCACGGACGCGCAACGGGCCTAACTTTTCCGCCTGCAAGGTGTCCATGCCGCCCCGGATCACCTCGCTGCACCCCCTTTGATCAGGGAAAACACGCCTCCAAAGGCCCTCGGCGGGCGTGGACACACGACCCTCATCACCCGAAATCGTCAAAAGCCTTGCGCTCCATAGGGAATCGGCTATCCACGTGTCCACGTACTGCGGAACCCGGGCGGAGCGGATCGACGAATTCTTTGGGTTCCTCAAAGGTCGCATAGCGACGGCCCGAAAGTACGGCTGCTCGGGACTACGCCCTATTCCGGACCCTGCATCACGCGGGACTGCACACCGACGAGGCTTCGCAGTTGGGTGCCGCGGACGCGCACTTCGAGCGCGGCCCGTTCGGCAAGCTCCATGGCCGGTTCGGCAAGGGAGCGCGCAGCTCGGTGCCGCGCCGCCGCTGGGTGCCGAGGATCGACGGGCTGGACCTCGTCTCGTGCTTTCGTGGTGCACGACCAACGTCCGAGGCAAGTTCCCACCCTGCAACCTGCTGGTCACTAACGAGTACAGAGGCCCCCGCATCGAGGCACGATCCGATCGCGATCGGCTGCCGTCCATCAAGTTCCTGGTGGGCCACGAGGCGCAAAGGTGCCCGTGCCGAAAAGCATGGCTACATCGACGTGAGAGAAGTACCAATCCCTGAGTGGGGCTCCGACAACAAGGACGAGCGGTTCACTCGGCACCGAGCGGGCCCGAGTGGGCCTTGGCCTGCTGCAATGATCCACTCGATCCGCGTGCGCGCTCGCTCCCCCAACGATCCGGCTCCACTCCCTTTGGTAGGCTTCAATCTCGCTAGAGTTGTTCTTAAGTGCGCGGGACGGGAGTAAGAGTGCCTGACGACTTCTTTAAGGTTCAGCGGCCTTTGACCCCGGAACAGTGGTCTTTTCTGTCTGAGACGACCCTTGACAAGTGGTTGGGTGCGCGGCCGGCGAGTGTTGCATATTGTGCTAGGTGCGTGCAATCAAATCAGAGACCTAGGATCGAGTTTGACAATGAGGGCGTGTGCAGCGCTTGTCGGTACTGGGAGCGCAAGGGCGCCATCGACTGGGCATCCCGGGATGCACAACTCACCGAAATCCTCAACCGACACAGATCCAAGTATGGCTCCTACGACGTGGTCGTCCCCGGAAGCGGGGGGAAGGACAGTGCCTATGTAGCCCACCAGCTGAAGACTCGTTGGGGAATGCACCCTCTCAACGTTACATGGGCACCGTTCACCTACTCTGAAATCGGCATGCGTAATTTGCAGGCCTTCGTCCACTCGGGTTTCGACAATCTGCTTGCCACCCCCAACGGTCAACTGCACCGCAAACTAACGCTGCTGAGCACGGCACTTGTCGGCGATCCTTTCCTGCCCTTCATTTGGGGCCAAATCAGCTATGCCTTTCACATCGCCAAGTTGATGGACATTCCACTCGTATTCTTTGGGGAGAACGGAGAGGCTGAGTACGGGGGCAGTACCGAGACAGAGAACCTTTCCGGTATGCCGACGAGCGCGTGGAGCGACAACTACTGGAAGGGCGTTACGCCCACCAAGATGGTTCAAATCGGTCAGGACATGGGCCTGATTTCCGGTGAGGAGGCTCTCAGCATCTCCCGGTTCTACTTTCCTCCAGACCTCAATGGAGGCCCAAGGTCCCTCGAGAACTACTGGTACGGCTACTTCACGGAGTGGAGGCCCCAAGACAACTACTTTTATTGCGCCGAGCACACGGGCTTCGCAGCCAATCCGGAGGGTCGCAGCGAGGCGACGTACTCCAAGTACGCAAGCCTCGATGACCGAACAGACGGTTTCCACTACTACTTCGGTCTGCTCAAGTTCGGCGTGGGTCGGGCTACGTCAGACGCAGCGCACGAGGTGCGGGAAGGTCTCATCGACCGTGACGAGGCCATCGCCCTCGTCAAGAGATACGAGTTAGAGTTCCCCGACAGGAACTACGACTTCTTCCTCGACTACACGGGCTTGGATCGAGATAAGTTCGAAGTGCTTGCCAACAAGTTTCGCGCCGACCACCTGTGGGTGCAACGCAACGGGGAATGGGCGTTGAGGCACCCCATCTGGGAGACTCAGGCGACGTGACCCAGCAGACCGGAATTCCTGCGGCGTCGGTCCCCGCGCTGGCCGTGCGAGATCGGCGTGTTCGCATGATCGCCCGCTTGGAGGTTAAAGGGACCAACCTCATTAAGGGAATCCACCTAGAGGGACTTCGCAGGGTTGGATCACCAGTTGAGTTCGCCCGACGCTACTACGATCTGGGCATCGATGAGATTCTCTTCATGGACGTTGTCGCGAGCCTTTATGGCCGCAACCAGCTGCTCGAGATCGTGCGGGAGACCGCGGAGCATGTGTTCGCCCCGATAACAGTCGGCGGTGGCGTCCGGTCTGTCGCCGACTTTGAGGCGCTGCTGCGAAGCGGAGCCGACAAGGTCGCCCTCAACACCGAGGCAACCAAGAACCCACTCCTCCTGAAGGAGCTCGCCTTGCGATTCGGCAGCCAGTCGGTTGTGCTCTCGATTGAGGCTCTCCGAGTCGCACCCGGCAAGTGGGAAACGCTAACAGACAATGGGCGGGAGCGGACCGGACGTGACGTGATCGCTTGGGTCCAGGAGGCCGCCGACCTCGGTGTCGGCGAGGCCCTCATCACCTCCATCGACAAGGAGGGCACCGGGTCCGGTTTCGACGTCGACCTGATGCGCGAGGTGACGGAGTGCGTGAATATCCCTGTTATTGCCAGCGGTGGAATGGGGTCCGTGCACGACTTCGTGGCCTTAGCGTCGACAGCGGATGTGAATGGGATCGCTATCGCCGACGCCTTGCACTACAACCGGGTCACTCTTGACGAGATCCGCGCCACCGCGCGCGGGATGGGCCTGGACGTGCGGTCCCTTGCCTAGTCCCACGGTAGTCATCGTCGACACCGGTGTGGGTAACCTCTTCAGCATCGCACGGGCCGTGCACACGGTCGGCGGCAGTCCAGTGATCAGTGCGGACCCTCGGTCACTGGAGACTGCAGATCGTGTTGTTATCCCAGGCGTCGGCTCCTACGCCTCGACCATGTCCTACTTCGCCGAGTGTGGAATGGACGGAGCCCTGCGCACCTACGCCGACACCGGCCGGCCACTCCTTGGTATCTGTCTCGGGATGCAGCTCCTTGTGACCGAGGGCCACGAGGAGGGACGCACTTGCGGCCTAGGAGTCATCGTAGGCGAGGCAGTGCCCATGCCGAGCATCACTTCCTCAGGATCCCCGGTGCGTATTCCGCACATTGGCTGGTCGCGAGTAACGCCACTGAGCGAGGGGCGTTCGTCCGACTGGATGGGAGCGGACGGCGCCGACATTGACGTCTACTTCGCGCACTCATACACGGTGATCTGCCCGGACTCACAGGTAATCGCCGCGACCTTTCGCTACGGAGGACACGAACTGGCTGCGGCCGTGCGCGTGGGCAGCGTTCTCGGGGTCCAGTTTCATCCGGAGCGCAGCGGCCCGGCGGGCCTCAGGCTGCTGACCTCATTCGTCCAGTCGCCAGACGGCACCTGACTGCCGCGCTGCCGGCTCTACGTCCAGGAGATCTGGTCGCCCGCACTGAACGAACGGGGCGCCACCTGGCCCAGCCACTCGTAGTACGACTCCGGTCCCTCGATCGACTGCGGGCGCACGATCGCGAGGTCAGCCTCCGTGATGATCGTTCCGGCGGCAACGGTTCGAGCGGCATAGAGCCCCTTGCGCATCGTTCTCCGGTTGGCAAGCTCCGCAGGAGTGGGCGACTTCGTTGCGCTGCCGAGTGCTCTCTCGACATCGCGGATTCCGCGAATGAGACCCGCGAACTCTGCCGGCTCGCATGATGCCGCGTGATCCGGACCCGACATAGTTCGGTCGAGAGTCAGATGCTTCTCGATGACACATGCACCCAAGGCTACCGCTGCCTGGGCGACAGCCGTACCTGTCGTGTGATCCGAGTAGCCGACGCGGATCCCGAAGGCCGACTTGATCGTGGCCATTGCACGCAGGTTCACGTCGTCGATCGAGGTGGGATAGTCACTTGTGCAGTGCAACAGCACCAGTCTTCCGGCAAGCATTTCCCGCGCCTGAGGATCCGCGTAGGCGTCGTCAAAATCCAGTTGCCTCGACGGAAGGCCAGTGCGGGAAAGCCCGAAGGTCAGGGCCTTGAGTGAGTGCTCGACCTCGCCGAGTGAGGCCATCCCCGTGGACAGGATGATCTGCGCCCCCGAACGGGCCGCATCCATCAATAATGGCAGGTTCCTTAGATCAGAGCTCGGGAGTTTGATCCTCGCCAATCCCAGTTCGTCCACCAGAAACCGGAGACTTTGGCGATCGAAGGGCGTGCTCAGGAACTCGATCCCCCTCTGCTCCGCGCGCTCGAGGAGGCGGACGTGATCCTCGGTGGAGAGCTCGAGGCCCTTCAGCATGTCGAACTGGCTCTCCCCCACTGAGGTCGTCCGCGTCTGGTACTCGGCCTTCGGGGCGCTGGGCAACACGATGTTCTCGGTCGTGAATGTCTGGAACTTGACGACGTCCGCGCCCGCATCTTGGGCGGCGTCAACAAGCGCGAGCGCGAGATCGATATCGCCGTTGTGGTTGACGCCCGCCTCGGCGATTACGGTCACATGGTCACTTAGCACTGCCATGGCTCAGCCCTCACCACGTGCTAGCGCCGTGATGCGCTCCATGTTCGATGCAAGGCAGGTCATGATGTAGGCGACTGACTCGTCCGACATGCGTGGAGTGTTCGGCAGGCAGAGTCCACGGCGTGCGATGTCATCCGATACAGGGAGATCTGCGGCGCGGGGATATGGCGCGAATGCCGGCATGGTGTGGAGTGCGGGGAATGTCACTCTGGTCTGGATCCCGTCAGATGCGAGCAGTTCCATGAGCATGTCACGGTGTGAGGCCAGGTCGGGGGCGATAAGTACCGGAACCAGCCAGTAGGACGACTCACCGAATGGTGAGACGGGCATCATGGTCAGTCCCGGAATCTGCGCGATCCCGGCTTCGCAAAGGTGCCCGATGTGGCGCTTCCTGCTGACCAGGCTATCCGCCCGCTCCACCTGCGCGACTCCAATTGCCGCCTGGAGGTTGGTCAGCCGGTAGTTGTAGCCGATGACCTCGTGCCAATACTTGCGCGAGTGCGACATGCCGTGGTCCCTCAGCTGACGAGCGCGCTGCTCCGTCCCGGAGTCCCTGAAGAAGACCATGCCGCCCTCACCTGTCGTCAGCGTCTTGTTGCCGAAGAAGCTGAAGGTTGCCGCGTCACTCAGACCTCCGACGTGACCCGCGCCTGATGTCGTTCCGATGGCCTCCGCACAGTCCTCGACGAGAAGGAGATCCCGGGCATCAGCGAGCTCGCGGAGTCCGGGGATGTCGCAGGGACTGCCGTACAGGTGCACCGGGATTACCGCGCGCGTGCGCTCGGAGATCAAGGGCTCAACGAGAGCAGGGCTCAGGCCCCAGGTCACCGGGTCGACGTCCGAGAGAACCGGAACGCCCCCAGCTGCGACAACGGCGTTGGCGGTAGCGGCGAAGGTCACCGAAGGGACGATGACCTCTGCGCCGGGACCAAGCTGAAGCGCCTGCAGTGCGAGGGTCAGCGCGACTGTTCCGTTGCTCACGGCCACGGGATGACTGAGCTGAGTGAAAGCCGCGAAATCCTGCTCGAAACGGCTCACGAACGGTCCGCTCGATGAGATCCAGTTCTGTTCGACACACTGGAGCACGTATGCCGCTTCGCTGCCGGTCAGCTCCGGCTCGGCGACGGGCAGCAGTCCCCAGTGCTCACGATAGGAGAAGTCTCGAATGAACCCCTCGGCGTCGATGCGTGGGAAGACCTTTTTCCCCTCCTCCAAGCCCGCGGCTAAGGTGAAAAAGGTCTCTTCGGCCCCAGCGCCGACAGAGAGAGTCGAGGGACTACCGTTCATGATCGTGCTCACCGATGCGTCGAGGTCAGCGGCTTTGCTCAGTACAGCGCGCCGAAAGTCGCCGTCGGACAAGACACCGAGCAGGCGGCCCTTGTCCGTGACGAACACGACACCGAGGCAGTTGGCGTCCATCTTCTCGACGGCCGCTCGAATGGAGGCGTCGACTGCCACACAAACATCCTGCATGGCCAGGAGTTGATCAGTCATAGCCTTCCCGCGTTTGCCCACAGTTCCTTAGCAAGTTCCACCTGGATGAAGAAGTCGACATCCGGTGCCGGCGCCACCTCGAGGGTAGCCGTCGGCACTTGATGGTCCAGATATGGCCAGAACCATGATTCAGCGGTGACTCCGCCGTTCGAGTCGCTCATTCCGTCATTATCGCTCAGGTGATAGCCGCGGACGAATGGGGACGTGACTTCGAGCCCAGCTACCGGATCGAACCCAAGGGTCGATGCAGTCACCTTCAGGTGCGCGACGTCCATGAGCAGACCGACGCCGTCGGGCAACTGAGCCATTAGGTCGCAGATCTGTTCCGCAGACGCCATGAGGAGAACCTCGTCACCCCCCTCGTCACGAGTGCCGGTGGTGAGGACGTTGTTCTCGATGAGCAGCTCGATCCCTGTTCGCTTCGCGTGCGCCTGCAGTTCGATAACGGACTCGACAAAGAGGCCCTGCGCAACGCTCAGATCTGCTTTATCCAGGCTTTTCCATGTCCGCCCTAGGAAACTCACGGGAGGGTCGACCAAGAACCCTGCATGCACCCCGTAACGTTCAGCTCCCAGCATCGCCGAAAGCGCGATCGCCTCTTTCATGCACGTGAGCGTGCGATGCCGGATCTGCTCATCGACCGAGGCTAGGTTGAAAACGAACGGAGGGTCGGCCGGGGGGAAATAGTTGTGCACCTGAAGATTGGCATGGTCACGATGGGTGAGGACACTGTCGTGAAGCCCCTCGTGCGCAACGCCGCCCGACAACTCGATGTCGCGTATCCCTGCGTCGAGGAGGATGCCGACTGCGATGGCGGGAGGCATGGCAAACGACCCCGTCGAGACGAAGACGCTGGCACTACTCACGCTAGGCTCCCAAATTGACTCACGATGTGGACCATAGACTACCGATCCTCGGGTGATGGCCCGTCCGGCCCTGACGCTTGCGAGGTGGGACTTGATCGGAAAGCAGAGCGTGCTCGCCATCGTTCCGGCACGCGGCGGGTCCCGAGCCATTCCTCGCAAGAACCTGGCGGAGTTGGCCGGGATGCCGCTGATCCAGTGGACGTTCAACGCGGCACTAGCCAGCGCCTACATCGATGGCCTGGTCATCAGCACGGACGACCGTGAGGTGAAGTCCCTGGGACTCCAGCAGGGAATTGATGTGCTAGACCGTCCGCAGGACCTTGCCGGGGACATGACAACGGCCGCCGAAGTCATCGCACATGCGATCACGGCGACCGAACACACGGGCATCCTCGTCTACCTCCAGCCCACGAGCCCGCTCCGCACGACAGACGATATCGATCAGAGTCTGGATCTCCTCGTGTCGGGTGACGCTCAGGGCGTAGTGTCGGTGACTGAGGTTGCCGAGAACCCCGAATGGATGTACCGGCTCTCAACCACCGACTCTGTTCTCGAGCCAATCGTCCCCAATCACGCTGCGTTCCGCCGTCAGGACCTGCCTCGAACCGTCAGGCTAAATGGGGCCGTTTACTGCGCGCCAACTGAACTATTGATGCCCGACGGTAACTTTTTCCGACTGCGCTTGGCCGGCTTTGAAATGCCGGCATCGCGTTCCATCGACATTGATGAGCCGGCGGATCTTGAGTTGGCCAGGCAGCGCGTTGAAGGACGAGGTTAGGTCGCCGAACGTCTCCAGAGCGCCCGTGCGACCGCCGCAGGAAAGTCCCTCGGATCAGATCGCAGCTTCGCAGCCATCCGGCGTCGGATGCCTTCACGGCTAGGAACGACAACCTCACTTGCCAGAGTCCGGAGGCTGCGCAGCATCTCCTCCCGGATCAAGGGTGCATCGAGTGTGCTGCCCGCAAAGGGCAGGGGGTCAGCGCGCCAGAGCGCCAAAGACTCCCGGACGATGGTCGCCTCTGCCTGATCTGTGGAGGCGACCAGCTCTGCGAGTTCACTCCAATCACTACCGAACTGCTCCACGATCTCGACCTGGATACCAACAGGGAACGGTGATAGTCCTGACCTGGCGCCGGCAGCCAGAATGTTCTGGAAGGTGTTCCGGAGGTAAGGACGCTCGCGTCCCGAAAATCCCGTGTCCGAGTTGAGGGCGAGGAGAAGGGGTGCCTGCACCGCGGCGATAGAGATGTTTTCACGAATTTTGGTGGGACCAGTCCTTGAAGGCTTGCCAAGCCCGACCTGCACGAAGAAGTCATGGACCGTATCACGTGATCGTGTGTGTGCTCGCGCGATGACTCGTTCCGCGCTGCTCTCTCTCTGGAGTAAGTCCAGAAGAGTCGTCCAACGGAGGTAGGGCTGCCCCTTGATCGAAGCCCAGAAAGCCTCAGGTCCCGTAGTCATTCCCTCTTGAACACTCTGAAGGTACACGCTAGGCAGCCAGTCAAGCTGCGGCCTAATGTAGACCACAATTTGGTAGCGAGCGCCATGCAGCGCTTCGCGAAGCATGGCGATGCGCTCGGGGGCCAGCTGATATCCGGCGTAGGGAGATCCGAGGAAATTCTCATCACTAAAGACGGCATGCTGTGCCCTAGATACCTTGCTGAGTCGCTCTCGCCACCCTTGTTCCGATCGATCGTCACCCGGCTTCGGCGTGACGATCGTGCGTCCCCTTGTTGAGCACAGCTCCAATGCCAGTTGGATGGAACTGCTGCCCGTCTTGTGAAGCCCGCAGTGGATGGTGATCATCAGTGACCAGGCCTTACGAGCGCAACGAGAATCGCTGGGTCTGGAGTTTCAGGGCGTCAAGGTTCGCCTTTGCCCACTCGACCATCGCCGCTACGCTCGTGTCAAGTGAGATCTGCGGTCGCCAGTCGAGTTCATCATGAATCTTGGTGCCTTCGAGCGAGTACCTGGTGTCCTCTGTTGCCCGGCCCGGGGCGATCGTCACGAAATTCTCGAAGTCGAAACCTGCCGCGGTGGCCGTCACTTCAACGATGTGCCTGATCGACACTGCAGCTTCGGTACCTGCGTTGTACGTTTCGCCGAGTCCGCCCTCGGTCATGATGAGGTGGACGGCGACCGCGAGGTCGGTCGCGTCGATGAAGGACTTTTCTGCCACGCCTCCCCCTTCAAGTGGAAAGGTCTGCCCATTGGGTGCGCAGAATACTGCATGAGGTACGAGGCGACAAAGCTGTTGGCCCGGGCCGTA
>WLOY01000014.1 GCA_009699015.1 Actinomycetota bacterium
GAAGTCCCGAGCAGCTCTCCGGCCCATCGGGGGCGAAGGTTGCCACGATGAGGTGGCCGCCTCGGTGCAGGTGATCTCGCACCGTCTCCCAGTAGCGCTGCTGATCGGCCGGCTCGGTGAGGAAGTGGTAGGCGGCACGGTCGTGCCAGACGTCGTAGACCCGGGTTGGGACCCATGAGCGGACGTCGGCCTGGATCCACTCGACTGGGCTGTTCGGGATTCGCGCTCGCGCCTCGTCCAGCGCAGCCTGGCTCAGGTCGACCACTGTCACGTCGGCGTACCCCTCATCGACGAGGCAGTCGACGAGCGCCGATGCGCCGCCGCCCACATCGACGATCGCGGCGTCCTCGGCGACGTCCAGCCCCTCGATGAGCCGCAGGCTCAGGAGCGGATGGTGCTGAAACCAGCTCGCATTCGCGTGCCCGACCCTGCGGTAGCGATCATCCCAGTAGACGGCGTCGCCGGGCATGGCTACGCCGCCGCACCGCTATCAACAGCCCCCGTGTCCGTGGGCTCCGGGATGACGGACCCGGACAGTGCTGCCTCTGCGGCCGCCGCGCGCTCAAGTGCCGCGGCGAGCTGCTTTTGGGCGACGTCGTAGGCGGTGAAGTCACCTGTCGTGAGTGCGAGCCGTCCGGCCTCGTACGCCGCTTGGGCCTGCGCGATCGCGATGGCGAGGTCTGTCGCGGGGTCACCCGAAGACTCGGGAACCTCCGGCGTCGGCGTCGGTACCGGGGTGCCGCCCTCATTGCCCTCATCGGGAATGGGCTCAGGCGTGGCGATGGGCGACGAGCCGAGCACCTTGGCAAGGGCGACCGACAAGGTGTCCTCGAGCGCGACATTCGACCCGTAGCCGACGAGCACCTTGCGCAGCAGCGGGTACCCATCTGTCGTCGCTCGCAGGAACACCGGCTCGACGTACAGCAGGCCGCCATTGAACGGCAGCGACAGCAGATTGCCCAGATCGACCTCTGACCCTCCGCGGCGAAGCAGGCTCAGCTGCGAGCTCACGAGCGGATCGGACTCGAAGTTGTTCTGAACCTGCTGCGGCCCCGGGATCGTCGTATTGCTCGGGAGTTGCAGCACGCGGATCTTCCCGTAGTCCGCTCCCGGCGCCGAGTCGACCGCCATGAACGCGGCAAGGGTCTGCCGGCGCTGGGGGGCGAACGTCGTCGTCAGCGAGAACGCCGGCTCCACCTGGCCCGGCATCTGGAGGGTCAGGTAGTAGGGCGGCTGGAAGACCTGCGCCGGCGATACGGTCGGATCAAATGGGACGATCCACACGTCGGTGCCGTTGTAGAAGGTCGCCGGATCGGTGACGTGGTAGCGGCTCAGGATGACTCGCTGGATCTTGAACACGTCCTGCGGGTAGCGGACGTGCGCCATCAGGTCATCGGACATGTCGCTCGTCGGCACGACGACGCCGGGGAAGGCCTTCATCCACGTCTGGAGAACCGGGTCCTTCGAATCCCATGCGTAGAGGGTGACGGTCCCGTCGTAGGCGTCGACGACGGCCTTGACCGAGTTTCGGATGTAGTTGAGTTGATCCTGCGGGAGCAATCCGCCGGGCAGGGTCCGGGTGGTGGTGGCATCGCTCGTGGCGTCGGACAACGACACTCGACTTGAGTAGGGGTAGTCGTTGGACGTCGTGTACGCGTCGACGATCCACTTGATGCGGCCGTCGACGACGACGGGATACGGATCCTGGTCGAGCGTGAGCCAGGGAGCGACCTTCTCGATGCGCGTGAGCGGATCGCGGTCCCACAGGATGCGCGACTCCGGATTCACGAGATCGGAGAGGAGGATGTTCGTGTCCTGGAACTTCGTCGCGAACAGCAGCCGGTTCAACGCCGAGCCAATGCTTACGCCACCCGTGCCCTGGTAGGTGTTCGTCTTCTGCCCGGTTGGGCTCGCATCGTCCGGGTAGTCGAGCTCAACCGGAGTCGAGCCCTTGGGCGCTCCGACGATGCTGTAGACCGGAGAGAGCTCCCCGAAGTAGACGCGGGGCTCGACGACATCAAGCGCCCCGGTCGGCGGGATGTCGCTCTCGAAGAAGTCGGGCTGACCGTTTGTCAGCGCGGTGTTGTCGTAGGCCGACACGAAGCCGTAGCCGTGGGTGAAGACCGCGCGGTCGTTCGTCCAGTTGCGCTGCCCTTCCGAGATGCCGGCGAGGTTGATCTCGCGCACGGCGACGACTGCGCCGCGCTGCTCGCCATTGACCTGATATCGATCGACGTCGAGTTTGTTGTTGAACGAGTAGTAGCCACGGATCTGCTGCAACTGGTTGTAGGTGGGGGAAACGACGGCAGGGTCGAGCAGTCGGATGTTCGAGAGTGTGCCCTGACTCGCATCGAGCACCTCCTTCGTCGGCGGATCGACCGTTCCCGGATAGTCGGTGATTTCGGCATCGACGATGGCATAGGCATCTCGGGTCGCGTCGATATTGCGCTGGATGTAGGGGGTTTCCTTGACGAGCTCGCTTGGCCTCACCTGGAACTGCTGCACGATGATCGGGTATATCGTGCCAACGACAACGCTCGTGAGGATCATCAGGCCGAGGCCGATGATGGGGATTGCCCAGGACTGGCGGAAGATGTTCGCGATGAACAGCGCTGCCACGATCAGCGCGACGAACGGGAGGATATTGAGCGAGGGCAGCACCGCGTTCACGTCGGTGTACTTCAGGCCGGTGAATCCGGTGACGAGATTCTCGCTCTTGATCGCGAGGCCGAACCTGTCGAACCAGTAGGAGACGGCCTTGAGTACCAAGAGCAGGGCGATGAGGGCCGAGAGCTGGATCTGCGCTGCCTTCGAGGCGCGGTCGCCCTTCGGCTGCAGCCTCAGGCCGCCGTAGAGGTATTGGACGACGACCGTCGCGATGATCGCGATGAACAGCAGGGCAAACCCGAATCCGAGGAGGAACCGAATGAAGGGCAGGGTGAACGTGTAGAAGGACAGGTCGAGCCCGAATTGCGGATCGTTGATCCCGAACGGCGTCGCATTGCGCCACAACAGGTAGGAACCCCATTCCGCCGACGCGGTGAGGCCTGCGAGGAGACCGAGGATGAGCGCCACTACGAGCATGAGCCGGACCCGGTAGGGCTCGATGGACGCGCGATACCGCTCAAGGCTCGCCTGCTCGGGTGTCATACCCCGGAAGGCGGGCCGGGTTCGCCAGGCCCACCACATGATCAGGACGATTCCGCCGAACATCAGGCCGCCGAAACCGACGAACATCATGGCCCGCGTCACCAGCTGGGTGGTGAACACCTCGGTCTTGTCAACGGACTCAAACCAGAGCAGGTCTGTGTAGTAGCCGGTGAAGATCACGAAGGTGATGACGATCACCCCGAGAATGATGAGCGTGGGCAGGAGCACCCCACCGCGCCTCTGCGGCGCGGCTTGCTGGTCGGTTGGCTCTGGCATCTCAAACGTCACATTATGAACCTACGGCACGGTCGCATCCTTCGCATCACCCGCCATCCAAAGCGTGCGTAATCCGAGAGGCTGCGATCAGCCTTCGTCGGCTGGGCAGCCGACAGGCGTGCCGCCGCTCGTCCATGTCTCAACAGCCGTCACGGCCTCCGCGACGGTGCTCACGGCGGCCACGGTGAGGCCATCGGGCACATGTCCGCTGGCCTCCTTGCAGTGAACAGCGGGCATCAAGAACAGCTCCGCGCCCTTATTACGAGCGCCTGCGAGCTTTTGGCGAATGCCCCCGATGGCACCCACCTCGCCCTCCGGAGTGATCGTCCCGGTGCCGGCGATCGTCCGGCCCTTCGCGAGGTCCTCGGGGCTCAGCTTGTCGATGAGGCCGAGGGTGAACATCAGCCCGGCACTCGGGCCGCCCACGTCCTTGAGGGTGAAGTCGATCGAGAAGTCCGGGGCGTAGAAGATTCCCACGCCAATCCCGATATAGGGAAGGGCCTCATCATCGGGGTTGGCTTCGGAGGTGACGGTTACCCGCTTCGTTTCGTCATTACCGTCGAGCCGCCGTACTACTTCGAACTCAAAACTCGTCCCGATGGGCTTCCCGCGGATCGCCTCGACGACCTGTTGCGCCTGGTCGACCTTCATCCCGTCGATGGACAGGATGTGGTCCGTCGGCTCCAGGAGTCCGTCGGACGGGGATTCGCCGTACACCGTGGTGACGACGAGCTCCTTGTTCACCGGCATCTTCAGGTAGTTGAGCGCTGCTCCGACGGCATCGGACTCCGAGGTGCTGAACATTGCCGCCTGACGCCGCTTGACCTCCTCGCCTGTCACCTCATCGGGATAGATGAGCTCCCGAGGCAGTACGGCGTCGGCCGCGTTGAACCACGATGCCATCGCGTCGACGAAGGTCAGGCCACCGCGCGGGCCGCCCGACTCCATGACGGTGGTCATCTCCAGGCTGCCCGTTGTCGGATAGGTGGTCGTGCCCTCAATCGAGATGACGGGCTTGTCGTCAACGGTGCCGATGACGTTGAAGGTCGGGCCAGGAGCCATCTTCACGAAGGGAACCGGCAGGAGGAAGGCGACGCCCAGAAGGACCACGAGGCTCGAGGCGCTGACGACGAGTACGCGGGCCCGCGACGACATGCCCCAGCCCCCGGAAGGTCCGATCACTCGTTGCCCTTTTCGGTGTCGCGGCTGTCAACATTTCGGCGCCGTGGCTGGCCCGGCTCCTGCGGCATCGGCCGCTCCATGGCATCCGCGAGGCGACGCAGGTTCGCCATCCCCTTGTTCGCCTCGGTGGGCTTCTCCGGCCGCGACCTGAAGGTCGCCCAGAGCACCGCGATGACGGTCGCCGAGATGGGGAACAACCACCAGATGAGTGCGGACACCTGCCTAGGGTAACCCCGGCCTCGGCGCGCGGGCTCCGCCCCGCCGATTAGCGGCTCGGCATGCCGCCGCCAGTCTCGCCCGCCAGCGTCGTCCGCAGGCCTCGTCCAACGCTCCTGGACGGCCCAGACAAGCCGAGGCCCCCGGGTCTCTGAGCTTCCATTCGCCTTCCCCAAGCGAACGTGAGCCTGTTATCCCAGGGGCTTCGTCAAGGTGGAACATACGGTCCTCCCCCGCCTGCGTCAATGCATGGCGCCCTCTTGGCCACTGCCCCTGTTGACGACCATGGGGACAGGCTGGGGATGAGGTGATTCCTGCTGTGGACGGGCGGTGCACGACCCTGTGGATGCTGCTGAGGAAAACCGCACCGGCAGCCCCTCTGAACAGGGGGAACTCGTGAAATGCCTTGTGGAAAAAAGAAATCTCCAGGTAGCCGCCGCCGTCCACCTCCAGTTCACCCAACCAGGATCAAGCTCCCCGGCTCACGCGGGGTGATCGCTGCATCGATGAGCGCCCTCACGCTCTCATCGACATCCGCCGGCAGCCCCGACACGGGAAACCACCGCAGGTCATCGGACTCATCGCTCATGACCTCACGGGCGTCGGCGCCAACGGTCGCGAGGTACTGCACATCGAGGTGCTCGCTCATCGCGCCTGCGCACGGCACCGGGTGGCGGTCCAGCCGGATCGGGGCCGCACTGATGAGCACGTGGGCTATTCCGCTCTCCTCGATCGCCTCGCGGCGTGCCGCCTCGCGCAGGGATGGGTCATCCGGCTCGCAGTGGCCACCGAGCTGGAGCCATCGGCCCACCTTCGGATGGAGCGTGAGCAGGACCCGCTCCCGGTGCTCGTCCATGACGAGAGCGCTCGCAGTCAGGTGCCCGACTCGGCACTCGCGCCACATCGCATCATCGTGCTCGGCGAGGAAGGCGAGGTACTCCAGACGCAGCCGGGCCTGGCCCTCGTCGGGAGGCAGCCATGCTTCGAGCCTGGCGGTCGCGTCAGCCCTCATCGGGTGACCCGAGGTCGAGTGGCCCACTGGACCGCTCGATGAAGCCGAGGGGATCGGTGAGGTCATCTGCCGCCGGCAGCATGTCCGGATGCGCCCACAGGGCATCACGGGCCTGGGTTCCCCCCGAGGCGCGCACGGCTGCGAACAGGGTCGCCGCCTCTCGGAGGGCGCGCGGACGCAGGTCCATCCCGACGAGCGAGCTGAAGGTCCGCTCAGCCGGGCCTCCGGCCGCACGCCTTCGACGCATGGTCTCCTGAAGCGCCTGGGCGGTCGGCAGCCGGGCGCCGGCCGCGACCGAGACGACATCGTCGACCCAGCCCTCAACCAGCGCGAGGAGAGTCTCGAGTCTGGCGATGGCCGCCCGCTGCTCATCGGTGTCCTGTGGCTGCAGCAGTCCTGATGACATGAGTTCCGAGAGCGCCTGCGGATTCGAAAGGTCGACGTCCCCCATGACCTCCTGAAGGCGATCAGGGTCGACCCGGATGCCGCGCGCGTACTCCTCGATCGCGCCGATCATTCGCGCCCGTAGCCACGGCACGTGCGCGAACAGCCGCTGGTGCGCCGATTCGCGCAGGGCCAGGTAGAGCCGAACGTCATTCGCGTCGACACCGATGCCCTGGCCGAGCTCCTCGACGTTGCGGGGCAGGAGCGCGCAGGTCGCGGAGGGCAGCAGCGGGATGCCGATGTCGCCAGCGCCGACCACCTCCTTGGCCAGCGCTGCGAGGGCCTGGCCGAGCTGCATGCTGAATGCTGCCGAACCGAGCTGCTGGGCCATTCCGAGCATCGGCTGGAGCATCGACATCATCTCGGCGGGAACCCCGCCGGGGAACATCGCCCGAAACTGCTCAGGCAGTGCCGCGTTCAGCGCCTCGGAATCCAGGCCCCCCAGCTCGGAGGCGTTCGGCATCGCTCCGCCGACCACCTGCTGCATGTGCACGGCGATCGGCTCGACGTAGCGCTGCCACATCGGAAGGGTCTGCTCAAGCCACTCCGATCGGCTCCATGCGAGCGGGGCAGTCGATGTTGCTGGGAGGACGGTGGCCTCGTCGAGCCACAGGTCGGCAAGGTGCACCGCCTCGGATACGGCGCGGGCCTGGGCCTCTGCCACGACGGGATCCCCACCAACGTCAGCACTGGCGAGCTGCTGGCGGGCGATATCGCGCACCATCTGCCAGTTGACCGGGCCAGTCTCGCCGGACGTGCCCGCGCTCTGCAGGAAGGCACCGAGCTGCTGGAGCGCGGCGCCTATGGAATTCATGTCGAACGGGTTTTGCCCTGGGCCGCCGATGCCGGGGCCGTTGCTTCCCGGGCCGTTGCTTCCCGGGCCATCGTCTCCCGAACCGGAGTTGCCCGAGCCGAAACCGAATCCAAAGGGGTGATCGCTCATGCCCCAACGGTAGCCCGACACACGCAGGCGGGGCACCCGTGAGGGTGCCCCGCCTGTTCGCTGTCAGCGTGGCAGGTTCTGCCAGCGCGAACGCAGTGCGCTTCGCGCGTTGTTACGCCTTGCCCAGCGCTTCGCGCGTTGTTACGCCTTGCCCAGCGCTTCGCGCGTTGTTACGCCTTGCCCAGAATCCGGGTGACCTTGGTTCCGCATGTCGGGCAGATGCCCTTGGCGAAACGGCGACCATTCGTCTCCTCGACGTGGCCGGTGAACTCGCGCTTGGCCTTGCACTTCACGCAGTACGCCTCGCCGGTGTAGCTTTCCTCGGCCATGGGGCCCTCCTGAGTTGCTGGGTCGCGCCGCGGAAACCGCGGCCGGTGGCTGGTACCACCTCGCCCGCCGAAACGGGTCACGCTCACGATAAGGCACAGCAGGGGCTCGATACCCCATGCGCGGGCGTGGCGCGACGGATATCGCGTCAATATTTTCGACATTTAGGACATTTCGACCATGGTGCACCCGAGGATTGGCGGTGCGCGAGAATCGCCCATCATGACGAACCCCGCGATCAACCTCGATACCGACCGCCTGCTCGCCGACCTCGACACCCTCCTGGCCATGCCATCGCTCGGCGGAACGGCAGCCGAGGTCGACATCCAGCGCCACCTCGCGCGTGAGTGGCGGTCAGAGGGACTGCTCGTCGACGAATGGGACATCGACCTCGAGCAGATCACGGCCGACCCCGAGTTCCCCGGCATGGAGGTCGCCCGCGCACAGGCCGTCGGCGTCACAGCAACCCTCGCCGGCACGGGCGGCGGCCGAACACTCCTCATCAACGGCCATACCGACGTCGTGCCCCCCGGCGACCTCGGAGCATGGTCCGCCGACCCCTTCACCCCGCGCCTCGAGCAACGCGGCGGCATCGACGTCATCGTCGGCCGCGGCGCCTGCGACATGAAGGCCGGCCTCGTCGCCGGCTGGGCCGCGGTCCGCGCCATCGCGGCCAGCGGCGTCCGCCTTCGGGGCGACGTCATCATCGCCCCCGTCGTCGGCGAGGAGGACGGCGGACTCGGCACCTTCGCACTTCTGCGGCACGGCGTCAGCGCCGACATGTGCATCGTCCCGGAACCCACGAGCCTGGACCTCGTTCCCGCCAACGGCGGAGCGCTCACCTTCCGGCTCGTCGTCAGGGGCGCGGCCACCCACGCATCCCGCCGCACGGAGGGAGTGAGCGCGATCGAGAAGTTCATTCCGGTCATGCATGCCATCGCCGCCTACGAGGCGGAGCGCAATGCCGATGTCGACCCGCTCATGGCGCGCTGGCCGCTCGCCTACCCCATCTCGATCGGAACGGTCCACGCCGGCGACTGGGCCTCAACCGTTCCCGACCTCCTCACGGCGGAGGGCCGCCTAGGCGTAGCCCTCGACGAGAGCGTTGACGATGCCCGGTCGCGACTCGAGGCCGCAGTCGCCGCAGCCTGCTCCCTCGATCCGTGGCTGCACGACCACCCGGTCGAGGTCCAGTGGTGGGGCGGGCAGTTCGCCTCCGGCCGCACCGACCTCGCCCACCCGGTCATCACCGAACTCGGCGAAGTCCACCGCGAACTGACCGGCGCGGACCCGCTCATCTACGGCGGCCCCTACGGTTCGGACCTTCGACTCCTGAGCGGCCTCGGCGGGATTCCCACGGTGCAGTACGGACCGGGCGATGCCGCTCGCGCCCACGCGCCCGACGAGTACGTACCAGTCGACGAGGTCATCACCTGCGCACGGGCGCTCATCCAGATGATCCTGCGCACCTGCGCCTGACGCCCGGTCGCGCCCCCGGGTCAGGCCCCCTTACCCCAACTGCCCTGTGCATAGCCACCTGATATCCACAGGCCGGGTGCGTCACCATCGGCCATGACCTCCACGCCCAGTCCCGTCGAGTCGCAGCCCACTGAACCCGGCTCCCTCCCACCCCTGCTCACCGCGCCACCATCACTTGCCGAGCATGCCCCGGGAATCGAGCGGCCCGAACTGCGCCGCGACTGCCCCCTCATCTGGCGCGGCATTGACCGAATTCAGTTCGGCACTGACGACGATGCGCCCATCCTCGACCGCATGACCCCCGGCCTGGCCCGCTGGCTCATCAGGCTCGATGGGCTGCGAACGTGGGATCAGATCGACGCTGGGTTCTCCCAGGCCCCGTCGAGCGCACGACAAGGCGGGGCCGAGCCCGTCTCCTACGAGGATGCGCGGCGCGCCCTGCGAGCCGCCACCCGCGCCGGTGCGCTCGCCGACGCGGCCACCATGCCCCACCACTGGCGCTGGCTGGCTCTCGCCGACCGCGAGCAGGCGCGGGCAGACCTCGCCGCCGCAGCCCTGACCCTCCGCGACTCCCTTCAGGCCAATGAGCTCATCGAACGTCGCAACGCCCTCCTGGTGAGCGTCGTCGGAACCGGGTTCCTCGCCCACGAGGTCGCCTCGGCTCTCGCCCTGGGCGGCGTGAGCCTCGTTCCCGACGATGCCCCCTCAATCGACATTCGCGTGCTCGCCGACAGCCCCCATCCCAGGGTCGTCGAAGAGGTCGACACCCCCGCACACGAAGGGCCGCACCTCGCGGCCGGCCTCTTCGGCAGCACTGGGATCGTCGGGCCGCTCGTCGTCCCGGGAGTGACCGGCTGCCTGCGCTGCAGCCACCTCCATGCCGCCGATGCCGACCCTCACTGGCCCGCCGTCTCACTGCAGATCTCCAGCGCCATCCGGCAACTGCCCGTCCAGCCCCGTGACAGGCTCCTCACCCGGCTCGTCGCCGCTCAGTCGGCCCTCCTCATCCGGCAGTGGGCCGATGACCCCACCGATCTTGACCGCTGGGCTGATCTCGCCATCGAGATCAGGCTTCCCGCCGGAGAGCAGCGCAGGGTCCCGCGGCCACCGCATCCGCTCTGCGGGTGCCGCTGGCCGGACGCAGGCCGTGCGGCTTCATGACAAACACGGAACAATGAAGACGTGGTTGACCTCCCTCGCAACGCTCTCACCCGCGGCGTCAAGATGGCCGCGCTGCCCGTGTCATATGCCGGCCGGACCGCCCTCGGATTCGGCAAGCGAGTCGGCGGCAAGTCGGCCGAGGCCGTCACCGCCGAACTCCAGCAGCGCACGGCCGAGCAGATGTTCAAGGTGCTCGGCGAGCTCAAGGGTGGCGCCATGAAAGTCGGCCAGGCACTCAGCGTCTTCGAGGCGGCCCTTCCCGAGGAGTTCGCAGCGCCCTACCGCGCCACCCTCACCCGACTGCAGGACGCCGCCCCGCCGCTCGCCGCCTCCAGCATCCACAAGATCCTCACCGAGGAGCTCGGCGAGGACTGGCGGTCGCGGTTCGCGGAGTTCGACGACGTGCCTGCGGCCGCCGCCTCCATCGGCCAGGTCCACAAGGCAACCTGGCACGACGGTCGGGTGGTGGCCGTCAAGGTCCAGTACCCGGGCGCAGACAAGGCCCTCATGGCCGACCTCAACCAACTCGCACGCATGGGCAAGATGTTCGCCGCCTGGATTCCCGGCATCGAGATCAAGCCCCTCATCGACGAACTGCGCGACCGCGTCGCCGAGGAACTCGACTACCTTCGCGAGTCGCAAAACCAGCGGACCTACGCAGCCGCATTCGAGGGCGATCCCGACTTCCTCATCCCCCACGTCCTCGCCGCATCACCGCACGTCATCATCACCGAGTGGGTCGACGGCACTCCCCTGTCATCGATCATCGCAGCGGGCACCCAGGAGCAGCGCGATCTCGCCGGGACCCTGCTCGAGCGGTTCCTCCTGTGCGGTCCGGCTCGAGCCGGACTCCTGCACGCCGACCCGCACCCCGGGAACTTCCGCATGACCCCGGACGGACGCCTGTGCGTGCTCGACTTCGGAGCGGTCGCGCACCTGCCAGACGGCCTCCCCCTCGCCATGGGCACCCTGCTGCGCCTGGCCCAGTCGGGCGACGCGGATACCGTGCTCGAGGGCCTACGAACCGAGGGTTTCGTCCGTCCTCATATCGACGTCGACCCCGAACAGGTCCTCGCGTATCTCGACCCATTCGTCGAGCCCGCACGCCATGAGACCTTCACGTTCTCCCGCGACTGGATGCGCGGACAGTTCACCCGGCTCAACGACATCCGCAACCCCGACTTCACCGTCGGGCTCAAGCTGAACCTGCCGCCGTCCTACGCCCTCATCCACCGCGTCTGGCTCGGCACGATCGGCGTGCTGTGCCAGCTCGGGGCCACCGTGCCGATGCGATCCGAGCTCGTGCGCTGGGCCCCGGGATTCGTCGAGGCCCCGTAGCCCTCTCGAGCGCCGCCGCCGTTAGGTCGGTCAGGTCCAGTCAAGTCGCGTTCACGATGCCGAGCACCGCACTGCCGTAGGCCTCGATCTTCGCCTGACCGATGCCGGGAATCTCCTCGAGTTCCTCCATCGTCGACGGGCCTCGCTCGACGATTGCCATGAGGGTCGCATCGGTGAAGACCAGGTAGGCAGGTACCTCGCGCTCCCTGGCCCGTCCGAGCCGCCAGCGCTTCAGCGTCTCCCACCGCTCGATGTTGAAGTCGCTCGGGCAGGTGCGGCACCGGCCCAGCGTGCGCTCGGGCGCCGTCACGAGCCCCTTGCCGCAGACCCGGCATTTCGCCGGGCCCTTGCGTCGCTGCTCCGCCTTCACCGGCCTCGTCCCGAGCGTGACGGTCGCCCCGAGCGAACCGCCCAACGACTCCGGATCCGCTGCCTCCAGGAACCGGCTCGCCGATCGCGACGACCGGCCGCCCGGCTCCCGTGACCTCGCCCACGATACGTGCAGGTTGCGCTTGGCCCGCGTGATCCCGACGTAGAACAGCCGGCGCTCCTCATCTACGTCGAGCGGCTCGCTGCTCGATCCCTGGACGTACGGAAGGAGCCGTTCGCTGCAGCCGATGATGAAGACGGTGTCCCACTCGAGTCCCTTCGCCGAGTGGAGCGAAGACAAGGTCACGGCATCAGCGGTCGGCGCGTGCTGCGACTCGGCGCGCTGGTCGAGCTCGGCAATGAGCGCTGCAACGTCCATCGCGGCATGCTCGTCGGCAAGGGAGACAAGGGCGGAGAGCGACTCCCAGCGCTCGCGCACCGCGCCGCCACCCCTGGGCGGCTCCTCGCTCCATCCCGCTGCTCGAAGGACGCTTCGCACCTCCTCGCCGATCGGCCCTGTCGCCTCGCCTGCGCGCGCAGCACCCCTCAGCCTCGTGATCGCCTCGCGAATCTCAGGTCGGTCGAAGAATCGCTCGGTGCCCCGCATGACGACCGGAATCCCCCTCGCCGACATCGCCGCCTCGAGCTCAGCCGATTGCGCATTGATGCGGAACAACACCGCCATGTCACGGGCCGACGCGCCACGGTCGAGGTACCCGCGCACCCGCGCAGCCACCTGTTCGGCCTCGCTCACATCGTCAGCGAAAGCCTCGACCGTCGGCGTCGGACCCTGCGAGTCGACCGCACGCAGCCGCAGGGTCGCCTTCGTCGGCGCCTGGGCGACCACGGAGTTCGCAAGATCCACGATCGGACCACTGCACCGGTAGCAGTTCACCAGCCGGACCTCGGTCGCCCCCGGAAAGGCCTTAGGGAAGTCAAGGAGGTACGCCGACGTCGCCCCGGTGAAGGAATAGATCGTCTGGCTGACATCGCCGACGACGCACACGTCGTCACGGTCGCCGCGCCAGAGCCCGAGCAGGCGATGCTGCAGCGGATTAACGTCCTGATACTCGTCGACCGTGAACCAGCGGTAGGCCTTGCGAACCTCATCAGCGATGTCAGGCCGCGACTGCAGCGCACCGACGGTCACGAGCAGCACGTCCTCGAAGTCCAGCCTGCCCCGCCGGGCCTTCAGGTCGTCATACGCCGCGTAGACGCGCGAGACATCGCGGACCTCGATCGACCAGTCGCGCCTGACAGCATGCGCACCGGTGAGGATCTCGGCCGGAGTCAGTTGCGACACCTTGGCCCACTCGATATCAGCCGAGAGATCGCGCAGTCCCGGCGCGCTCAACGACACCCCGCACGATGCCGCCGCCTCGCCGATGAGTCGGATCTTGCTCGGCAGCAGCTCGGGGAAGGCGTCGCCCGAGAGCCGGGGCCAGAAGTAGCGAAGCTGGCGCAGGGCGGCGGCATGGAAGGTCCGGACGGCGACGTCGCTCACGCCCAGGGCCCTCAACCGCGACCGCATCTCGCCCGCCGCCCGTGCCGTGAACGTCACCGCGAGTGACCGCCTGGCCTCGTGCTCGCCAATCGCCACCGCGTGGGCGATCCGATGGGTGATTGCCCTGGTCTTGCCGGTGCCCGCCCCGGCGAGGACGACCACCGGGCCGGTGAGCGCGGTGGCAACCGCCCGCTGCTCATCGTCGAGTTGCTCGAGAGTCGCCTCGGCCGATGGGAACGTCACTGGGGCACGGTAGCGTCCCTGCCTATGAAGATGTACACGACCGTGTGGTGCGGCTACTGCCAGCGACTCAAGGCGCAGATGACCCGCGAGGGCATCACCTTCGAGGAGATCGACATCGAGCACGACCCCGAGGCCGCCGCCCTCGTCGAGGCCGTCAATGGCGGGAACCAGACAGTGCCGACCCTCGTCTACGACGATGGCAGCGCGGCAACCAATCCATCAATCGGGCAGGTCAAGGCCAAGCTCGGGCTCACCTGACCACTCCTTCGCCCAGTCTCATCACCACTCTCCGGGCAGCGCTTCGCCGTACCAACGCTCGATGAGCTTGCGCGAAATCGACACCGGCGAGGGGAGCGTCACCTCCTGGCTCAGGCACGCAGCAAGGAGCCCTTCCCGGGTGAACCAGTGGGCCTCTGCGATCTCCTCGCCATCCACGGTGATCTCCGTCTGCGCGGCCCATGCGTGGTAGCCGAGCATGAGCGAGCACGGGAATGGCCACGGCTGGCTGCCGAGGTACTGCACGTCATCGTGGTCCGGGCCGATCACCACGCCCGTCTCCTCCGTCAGCTCCCTTCGCACCGCGGCCTCCGCCGACTCCCCCGCCTCGACGAATCCCGCGAACGTCGACATGCGCCCCTCCGGCCAGTTCACGTGGCGACCGAGCAGCGCCCGGTCATCCCGATCGCGGACGAGAACGATCACGGCCGGATCCGTCCGCGGGAAGTGCTCGACGCCATCGGCCTCGCAGCGCAGGGACCAACCGGCATTTCGAATCGCGAGCGCACGGCCGCACGCAGAGCACCAGCGGGTGCGCACGCGCCAGTTGTCCAGCGCGACCGCCGTGACCGACAGGCCTGCATCGAGGTCCGAAAGCCCGCTCCCGATCGTTCGCAGCGATGACCACCGGGCATCCGCCGCAAGCGCCGGGTGCTCTCGTGTCTCTAGGTGCGCCGCAAAGTAGGCGCGGTCATCCGCATCGACCCCGAGGAAGGACAGTCCTGAAGGGTCGCCGAACTCCGTCACGGGGGTGAGGTGCAGGGCCGGCGCCCCCTCACCGGGCGCAACCGCGGTCGCGCTGCCCTCCACCCAGACCACGAGCGAACGAGGGTCGCTCGTGCGCGCCCGCTGCCAATCACCGTCCGCGCGAAGGTGCGCAGCACGCTCAATTGCCGCACGCGAGAGGAGGAGGTCATCGAGCAGCCGGGGGTTCGTCACATGGCAAGGGTAATTGCGTGACACGATGCCTAGGTGAACGTGTTCATTCGGCAGCTGACCGGAGTCCGATTCGTCGCCGCAGCCTGGGTCCTGCTCTACCACCTTCAGGGCCCGCTCGATAGGGTCGGCCTGCTCGCCATCCCAGTCCTCCCCGACGTCCTCAACGTCGGGCGACTCGGGGTCGACCTGTTCTTCGCCCTCTCCGGATTCATCCTCACCCACACGTATCTCAATCGCCTCGGCCAGCGCGCCCGGGTACGCGAGACCCTGAACTTCTGGTGGCTCCGGCTCGCGCGCGTCTACCCCGTCCATCTCGTCATGCTCGTCATCGCAGGCGTCGCCGTGGTCGCCCAGGCAAAGGTCACGGGCGACTCGCTCGACCGGGCCTGGCTGAACCCTCTCGACTTCACCCGCAACCTCCTGCTCGTCCAAGAATGGGGTGCGCAGCCGCAGCGCGGCTGGAATTTCGTGGCGTGGTCGCTCTCGATGGAGTGGCTTGCCTACCTCATCTTCCCGCTCCTCATCCTTGTCCTCTGGCGCTGCCACAAGCGGCTCGGCCTCGGCCTGCTCATCGCCCTGTGGTTCGCCAGCATCGCCCCGCTCGTCATCTATGGGCTGTCGACCACCGACTCCTACTACACCGACAACTGGGGCTCGACGATCCGCATCCTCACCGAGTTCACCGCCGGTGCCATCACCTACCTCATCGTCGTTCACCTGCTGCCCGCGGGCGCCGGCGACCCCGGCCCCCGGACCCTTCGCGGCGCAGGCTTCCTCTCCTGGCTGCTCCCGCTGGCAGTCGTCGCCGGCGCCGTCCTGCTCGCCAACCTGCCGATCGCCCAGCCGCCGATTGCCCTCGACATCTCCGGCGATGCCGAGCCGATGCCCCCGTACTTCCACCTGCTCCTCGTGCCGTTCCTCATCGCCTGGCTCGGCGCACTCGCGCTCGCTCGCGGCCGGGTGTCACGCGGGCTCGCGACGAGGACGCTCGTCCTCGGCGGGTTCATCTCCTACTCGCTGTACATGACCCACCTCGTCGCCTTCGGCCTCTGGCGGGCTGCCATGCGGGCCGCCGGCATCGACGGCGGACCGCTGTACGCGATCGGACTGCTCGTGCTCGTCGGTGCAGCGCTCGCCATTGCCTGGCTCATGTGGCGCTTCGTCGAGGAGCCTGCGCGCGAGTGGATGCGCGGACTCGCCGGGGCCCGGCGCGCGCCGACTGAGGAGGCCGGCGAGGCGGTCGCCGAGCGGCGTGACAGTGGTCCGGAGCCCATCACGCTGCCAGCGATTTCCCCCAACCCCTAGCCCCGTCGTTTCACCCATGATCCGGGAAAGAACTGCACGATTTCGGCCGATTCAGCCCGAATTTTGCACGCTGTCCTAGATGCTCGATGGAATGCCGAGGTGGGGCACTGTGCCCCGGCCGAGACCGCGAGCCACCTCCGCTAGGTCGGGCATGGCATCGGGTCGGATGAGCTCGCCGGTGGACACCATGAAGAATCCCGCATCGATGTCGCTGAGGGGAACGTTGCGCAACTGCGACCAGGCAATGCAGTAGATCGCCAGCTGATACGGATCAGCTCCGCTCGAGCCACCGGTCTTCCAGTCAATGACGTCGTAGCGGCCGTTGCGCTCGAAAACCGCATCGATTCGACCCCGAACGACCCGACCGCCCAGGACGAGGGCGAACGGCTCCTCGATCGCGGCCGGTGAGCGACCCGCGAACACCGAGGCTTCGAAGGTGGCCTTCAATGCATCGAGATCCGCATCGCTTGCGATGTCCTCATCCCCGGCACCGGGGAGGTCGTCGGGGTCGAGCAGGGACTGCTGTCCGTAGCGGCTCTCGACCCATGCATGGAATGCCGTCCCTCGACGGGCGGCCGGCGCGGGCCTGCGCGGCATCGGCCGAGCGAGGTCGACGGCTAGGCCCACGGGGTCGCGCAGCGCCCTGATCAGCGAGCTGGCCGACAGCGAGGACGGAAGCGGGACGATCACCTGCTCACGACGCCTGCGACGTTCCTCGTCCAGCAGCAGCTCGGCATCGGCATCCCACTGCTCGATCATCGCCTGCTCCGAAGCCGACAGGCCTGCGGGCAGGCCATCACGCCGAGGGTCCGCCATCGCGCCTCGCACCCGATCGGCTACGGCTGCGATGGCGCTGGCTGACTCGATCGGCGCGGGCCAGGGAAACTCGACCTCGGTTGCGCCAGCCGAGGGATTGGTGGCGCCGCCGTCAGGCTTCGGGTGCCACGCCACGATCGTGCCCATGCCGTCGAGCACTGTCTGCCTGATTGCGGACAGGTACGGCTCGGGGCCGCGCAGGGTCGACTGGGTCGGCCCCCACCAGTGCCCCGTGACGATGAGGGTGGACTCGGCTCGGGTGAGGGCCACGTAGGCGAGTCGTTCATCATCAGCCGTCTTGAGTTCCGCAAGAATCGCCTTGTACGCCTTGTGGTCCTTGTCCCTTGGCGACTCCTCCGCGCTCGGAAAGGAGTCGAGTTCGTCATTGGTGTCGGCCCGCAGCGACCACGGCACGGTCGCAGCCGACGTCGGCCACTCGGATCGCGCTGGTGCACCCGGGAAGGCGGACTTGGCCACCGAGGGGACGAATACGTGCGGGAACTCCAGGCCCTTGGACTTGTGGATGGTCATGAGTTGCACCGCATTGCCCAGAACTGCGAGGTCAAGTGGGAGTTCGACATCGAAGCGCTCGGCATCGCGCAACCTGCTGAGGAACGCCCCGAGGGATGACGTGCCGTCGAAGTCGACGAAGTCGGCCGCCAGGTCGAGGAATGACGACCACGCGTACTGCTGCTGCTGCGCCTCGGCGGCCAGGGGGCACTCGACGTCAAGACCGGTGACCCGGCCGATCCGTGAGATCAGCTCGGTCATCGGCTCGCCGACGTGGCGCCGAAGCTCCCGAATCTCATCAGCGAATTCGGCAAGACGCCGCAGAGCTTCGGGCGAGAATCGGCCCGGGTTGCCGAGATCGAACAGCGCATCGCTGAGAGAGACCGCCTCCACCGGATCGGCACCGGCTACCGCCTCGTCAAGGGCATCTTCAACGTCATCGGTCACGAATCGGTGCCCTCCCCCGGCGAGCTCGGCGGCTCGCACTCCAAGTGCCGCAATGTCACGCAGGCCCAGCCGAAGACGCGGCCCGGCGAGAATACGGATCATCTCGGGGTTTGCGATGGGGTTGTGGAGGATCTCCAGCATGCTGCGCAGTTCGACGACGACAGGCTGCCGCATGAGACCCGCAGCACCGTAGAGCTGGGTGGGAACGCCAGCGGTCCGAAGGAGTCGATCGAACTCCGCGAGGTCCTTCCCGGTGGCGGCGAGGATGGCAATGTCGCTCCACTGATCATCGGTGAACGACGACTCGACCCTCGACCGCCAGCCCGTGATCTGCTCGACGATCCACTCCTTCTCGGCCGCGGCGGTCTCGAAGAGGCCGACCCGGACATCGCCTGGGCCCTTGATGCCAACGTCGCCCGCCTCGAGTCGCCCAAGACCCGTATGCCGGCTGCGCAAGCCACGCGAGAGGTCATTGGCCACATCGAGGATGCTCGGACCCGATCGACGGTTGAACGTCAGTGCGTAGCGGGCGGAGGATTCTGCGACCCCGGACCGCATCACCGGAAAGTGCTCGGGGAATTGCTCGATGTTGTCAACGCTCGCCCCACGCCAGCCGTAGATCGCCTGGCATGGATCGCCGACGGCGGTCACTGGGTGGCCGTGGGCGAACAACGCCTGAAGCAGGTGCCGCTGGGCGATCGAGGTGTCCTGGTACTCGTCTAGGAGCACGACGCCGTGCCGGGCACGAACCGACGCCGCCACATCCGGGAACCTGCGTACGATTTCGAGGGCCAGCCTCGTCTGGTCGGTGAAGTCCAGCAGGTCGCGGGACTGCTTCTCGGCACGCCATTCCCTGACGAGCATGGCGAGCACGCGCCTGGCCTGCGCAGTCGCACGCATGCTCGCGCCGATCTTCTGAAGTGAAACATGCGAGTCGAGTTCCGCGATGAGGGCATCGTCGTGATCGATGACCCTTTCCGGGTCGATGTCGAGCTCGCTCAGCTGGTCGTCAAGCGCGAGGACGTCGCTCGTCAGGGAAATCGGGGAGGCTCCAAGGCCGGCTATCGGCAGCGATGTCCTGCACACCACCCGGTAGGCGAGCTGCTGCCGGGCTCCTGCGCCCAGAATCTGTGCCCCGGGCTCAAGGCCGAGGCGGATACCGTGCTCGCTCAGCAGCCGCGCCGCGAAGGCGTTGTAGGTGAGCACCTGCGGCTCCCCGACCGCTTCCTCCGCGAAGTCCTGCGCCGCATCCTTCGAGTCGTGGGCCAGCAAGGAGCCGTGAGCGTCGCGGGACCCTTCATCACCGGCTGCTGCGCCAGTGTCGGCGTCGGTGAACGTGCCCATGAAGTCGGGCATGAGCCCGGCCCGCTCAAGGCATCGCATATCCCTTCGCATCGAGTCGAGCAGCTGGGCTGCCGCCTTCGTGGTGAAGGTCAGGCCGATGACTGAATCCGGCCGCGCCATTCCGCTTGCGACGAGCCAGGCGATCCGCACCGACATTGAGGTGGTCTTGCCCGAGCCGGCGCCCGCCACGACCACCGCTGGGTCAAGCGGGGCCGACACCACTTCCCACTGCTCGTCGCTGAGCCGGAAGCCGATCGCGCGATCGAGATCCGCCCGGCTGACAGGCTGCCCCTGGCCTGACTGCTCAACCCTCCTCACAGGACCACCTGCTCGCCTTGACGCTGCGACGGGCACACGAGTCGGTACGCGCAGAACCGGCATCCCGAGTTGGGCTTCGCCACGAAGCCCTCGCCCCGAAGGAGCTCGGCCGCCTCGCCCAGCTCGATCTCGATCCAGGTGGGGGATTCGGGTCCGAGCGGCTCTTGAAACTGAACCTTCGGATCCGAGGCACCTGCGGTGGCCGGCACTCGCAACTGCACGAGGGCAGCACCGCCTACCTCCGCGCCATTCTCGCGCAGCAGCAGTTGATAGACGCCGAGTTGCGCATGCGAAGGCAGGGTGGTGTCGGACGCGGGCTTGCGGATGTTCTTCAGGTCGATCGCCACGGTGCGACCTAGGCCATCTTGCTCAATGCGGTCCAGGAAGCCACGTAGTCGCACGGCCTCCGATCCGCCGTCGGTCGTGGGCACCGAGATCTCGGCTCGGTACTCATGCTCGGTTGCGAGGAGGACGCGATCACACCGCAGGTGGTACACGAGGAATCGCGAAAGTGCCTCCCGGGCCTCGGCCCGCTCACTCGCCGACTGCCATGCCGCCTCGAATCGAAGGTCGCGCCACACGCGATCGACGAGGGCATCCATGCTGTCGAGGTCGGCCGGAACCTCGCCCTTGGCCACGTAGTCGGCAACCGCGTGGATGACACTGCCGAACTTCGTCGAGGAGGGACGGGAGACATCCGCATGGGCGTCGTGCTCCAGAAACCACTTGAGCGGGCAGGTGAGGATCGATTCGAGGCCGCTGCCTGACAGGGCAATCGGCTGATCCGGCGGTCGCACGGGTCGCTCATTCACGGTTTCCGCGCGCATGCCCCACCAGTGGTCAGGATCAGCCACCCGCACCAACGGCTCCCCCGCGTCGCCTCGAGCGCTCGCAAGGCGCCCCAGCCTCTCGATCGCAGCGCTGCGTAGGCCCTGCGAGGCACCCGGGTCTGATGCGACGACTCGCAGGTGCGCCACCAGTCCGTGGGTTGAGGCAGCGAAGGCGGGCCGGCCATGGATCCGATTCGGCTCGATGCGCAGGTCGTCGATGAATCGACTCGGTTGCGGACCGCCGCCGGAATCCGAGGCCAGGCTGGCAACGGTGACGCGCCGCCGGGCCCGGGTCAGGGCGACGAAGAACAGCCGGCGCTCCTCGGCGAGCAGGTCAGCGGGTCGTACTGGATCGCCGACGCCGGCACGGGTGAGCCGGTCAGGTTCGAGCACAGAGCCTCGCGTTCGCAGGTCCGGCCAGACGCCCTCCTCCGCCCCCACAATCCAGACGGCATCCCACTCCAGGCCCTTGGCACGATGGGCGGTGAGAATCCGAACGGCGTCGATGCTCACCGATCGCTCGGCGATCGGCTCCGCGGGAATCTGCTGCTCGCGAAGGGAGATGAGCAGGTTCTTCATGCCGACGAAGCCCCGGAATCGCGCCGAGGCACGCTCAGCGGTCTCGAAGAGGGCGAGCACCGCATCGATGTTGTGATGGGCCGAGTAGGAGCCGCCGAGGGCCTGCTGGCGAAGCCGCTCGGACCAGCCGTGGAGGGTCGACCCCCCAACCTGCCCTGACCACAGGGTCCACAGGACCTCGGCGGGCGACGCGCCCCTGGCGACCTGCCCGCTGGCGGCCTCGATGAGCAGGCGCATGCGATCGACGCTCGCGAACAGGTCGGCATCGCTGTCATCACGGTCGATGGTGAGGGTGCCACGGAGCAGGTCTCGAATGAGCTCATCGGACGAGACGGGCGTGACGGTCGGGTCCGCGACACGGGCCTGGGTGCGAAGCAGGCGCCCAAGGCGCCTGAGCTGCCATGAATCGAGGTCGCCGAGCGGGGGTCGCAGGAGATCAATCGCCGATGCGGCACTCATGCGGCCCGGGTCGCAGGCGACCTCGAGGGCGCCGAGGAGCACCGCCACCGCCGGCTCAAGGCGCAGCGGCACCTCATCGGCAGCAACGGCGGCCGGAACCCCCGCTTGGACCATCGCCCGCTGCACGAGGGGAATCGACTGGGATGACCGAACGATGACCGCCATGCTCGACCACGCCCGGCCCTCACGCAGGTGCGCATGCTGAACCTGCTGGGCGACATGCGCGGCGCGGGTTGATTCGCTGTCGAAGCAGCCGACGACCACCTCGCCCTCGAGCGCCGGGTCGCAGACCGGATTGCGATGGGCGTGCGCTGTTGCGGGCTCGAGCTGGCGGAGGGGTCGCCTTCCGATCACCCGGGACGCAGCGCCTCGGATATCGGGACCGAATCGCCTCGTGCGGCGCAGCACGACAGTCGGGGCAGGCAAACCGCCCGGGGCGCGGAACCGGTTGGGGAAGTCGAAGATCCCGGTGACGTCAGCCCCGCGGAACGCATAGATCGACTGATCCGGGTCACCAACCGCGATGATCGCCGTGCGCGGCCCAACCAGCGCCTCGAGCAGCGCAACCTGGAGCGGGTCGGTGTCCTGGTACTCGTCGACGAACACCGCCCGGAACTGGCCGTGAAGGGCCAGCCGGCCTTGCGGCGACCGCGCCCAGATCACCGCCCGATGAAGGAGTTCGGCATAGTCCACGACATTCTCGAGGACCATGACCTCGCTCTCCTGCCGGGCGAGGATCCCCAGCGCCTCCCACGCGGGCCGGCCCGACTTGGCGCCGATGCGCTGCAATTGGAGCGGCTCAAGCCCAAGTTCCTTCGCTCGAGCAAGGACCGCCCTCACTTCGTTTGCCAAGCCGAGCGTGTGAAGGGCCCCGGACAAGTCCTCCGGCCAGGTGACCGCGCCGTCGGCGACCGCACCTAGCAGGAGATCGCGGATCCGGACATCCTCCTCGGCACCGGACAGGAGTCGCGGTGGCTCCCGGTATTCCTCCTGGGTGCCGTTCTGCAGCGTCAGGCCGTAGGCGAAAGCGTGGAAGGTCGCGACGGTCGGCAGCAGACCGCCCCCGAGTCGGGTGACGACCCGATCGCGCAATTCGCCGGCGGCCCGCTTGCCGAAGGTCAGCGCGAGGACGGACGATGCCGGCAGTGGATCGACCGGATCGTTGATCCTGGCGGCGATCGCCTCGACGATGGTCGTGGTCTTGCCGGTGCCCGGGCCGGCGAGCACGAGCAGGGGGCCGACCCGATGATCGACGACCTGCTGCTGCTCCTCATCGAGCCTCGGGGCCACGGATGCCTGCAGCGGCGAGGCGTCGAGAACGAACGACATGGACCCTCCCCGTGTTTGCATGGGTCATGACTATCAGCAGCGTCTGACAAGATGCTCAGGTGTCCACCGAGGAGAGCGGATCAGGGTTCGGGGCAGCCGCCCGTTCCTCTGTTGGCGCGCCCGGAAATACCGCCCCGGGGGAGATCCTTCCCGATGCGTTCATCAGCGCCGACGAGTTCCCTCGGCGCGTTCGCCGCCCGCTCGACCTCGCCCGGTTCACCGCGTCCCTCGTGCTCACCGCGAGCATCGTCCTGGTCGCGTGGTTCGCGACTAGCACGACCGCTGGCATCGGCACCGACCTCTCGACCGGGGCCCAGCTCCTGCCGAGCCTCATCGTCCTCGCACTGAACATCATCGGGGGCATCGGCACCCTCGGGCTGCCGATCGCCGCGTCCATCGCCCTCGTGGTCCGCCGCCGCCTCCGCCAGCTCTTCGACGCCCTCGTCGCGCTCCTCGTCGCGATCGTCGTCCTCACCATCGCGACGAACGTCATCTCCGGCCTTGACTCGCCCCGGCTTCTCGCCGCCCTCGCCGGATCCGCGAACGAGGGCAGCACGGCCACTGCCCCGATTCTCGGCGGGCTCATCGCCTTCATCACCGTCGCTCGGCTCATGGGCCGGCGGCCCTGGAATGTCCTGAGCATCCTGGTGATCGGCTCGCTCGTCACGGTCGCCGTCCTGAACTCGGGGATCGCACTCGCGGGCGTCGGGGTATCACTGTCGATCGGCTGGGCGATCGGCCTCATCTGCCGATATGTGCTCGGCACCCCGACCACCCGGCCAAGCTCAGCGGAGATCGTCGCCGCCCTGACCCGGGGCGGGTTCACGATCACATCGCTCTCCGCCGAGGTCACGACGAGCCGAGGTCGCCGCTATCGCGCCGTCACCTCCACCGGCCAGCAGATGCGAATCGCCGTGCTCGACCGCGACCTCGAGGGCGCGGGCCTCGTCAGTTCCATCTGGACCGCGGTGCGCCTGCGCAGCGAGACCGGGAGCGGCGCCTTCAACATGCGACGTTCCCTCGACCACACCGCGCTCATGTCCTACGCCGGCGAGGCAGCGGGCGCCCCGATGCCGCGGCTCCTCCTTGCCTCCGAGGTCGGTCCCGACTCCAGCCTCCTCGCCTTCGAGCACATCGACGGCATGGTCTTCTCCGACGCCACCGATCTCACCGACACCGATCTCGACGATGCCTGGCGCGCCGTGAAGATCCTGCACGACCACCAGATCAGCCACCGGCGCCTCTCGGCCGATCACCTCATCCGGGCAACGGACGGCGGAGTGCAGATCATCGGATACGACGGCGGGACCGTTGCGGCCGGCGACGTGTCGATGCGCATCGATCTCGCCGAGATGCTCTGCACGCTCGCGCTCATCGTCGGAGTCGACCGGGCGGTGGCGTCTGGGCAGCGGGTACTCGGCGACGCCGGCCTCCTCCGCGCCCTGCCGACCCTTCAGCCTGTCGCGCTCTCCTGGACCACCCGTCGCGCCATGCGCAAGAACAAGCAACTCATGGTGAGCCTGAGGGACGTCCTGCTCGAGAGCCGCCCTGGGGAGCCCGTCGAGCAGATCCGGCTCGAACGGGTGAAGATCCGCACGCTCGTCATGATCGTCGTCGGCTCCATCGCCGGCTACGTCCTGCTCTCGCAACTCGCCCAGGTCGACCTCGCGACCCTCATCACCTCCGCGAACGGCTGGTGGGTCCTCGCAGCCCTTGTCCTGAGCCTCATCACCTACGTCGGCGCAGCTTGGTCCCTCTCAGGTTTCGTTCCCGAGCGGCTCGCGCTCCATCGGACGATTCTCGCGCAACTCGCCGGCGACTTCGCGACCCTCGTCTCCCCCCCAACCCTGGGCGCCGTCGCCATCAACATGCGATTCCTCCAGCGCGCAGGCCTGCATCCTGCGCTCGCCGCTGCCTCGGTGGGAGTCTCGCAGGTGATGGCCTTCGTCTTCCACATCCTCCTGCTCTTCGCCTTCGGCATCGCGGCCGGCACTCAGCACGACTTCACCTTCAACCCCCCTCGCCTCGTCGTCATCGCCATCGCGGCAGTCGCGGTGCTCGTCCTTGCCCTGCTCGCCGTTCCCGCAATTCGCCGTCTCATCACCGACCGGGTCCGGCCAACGCTGCGAGAGGTGGTACCCCGGCTTGTCACGCTGGCGCAACGGCCATACAAGCTCCTCGAGGGCGTCGGCGGCATCCTCGTCCTCAACCTCGCCTACATCGGGGTCCTCATCGCCTGCGTTCACGCCTTCGGCGGCGAGTTGAGCATCGCGGTCATCGCGGTGGTCTACCTCGCGGGCGCCACCATCGGCCAGGCCGCACCGACACCCGGCGGACTCGGCGCGGTTGAGGCCGCCCTCTCAGCCGGTCTCACGGCAGCCGGCCTTGACGGCGGCGTCGCCGTGTCGGCCGTCCTCCTCTACCGGCTCGTCACCTTCTGGCTGCCGACCCTGCCGGGCTACTGGTCCTTCAACTGGCTAACGAAGAAGGGCGCCCTCTAGCCTCGCCCCGGCGCCCGCTGGCCCGAGAGTGCAGCAACCTGCGACGAGCGGCACAATGCTCGCATGAGCGAATCCACGAGTCAGCAGGCCAGCGCATCCGTCACCATCACCGTAGGAGCCGACGGACCCCTCGCGGTCGTTGGCCCGGTCGAGATCATCGCAGCAGACGGAACGGTCCTGCGCGAGACGAGCAAGGCCTACCTGTGCCGCTGCGGGCACTCCGCGAACAAGCCCTTCTGCGACGGCGCCCACAAGCGCGAGGGCTTCGCTGACGCAGGTCTTGGCGGGTAGCACCCGACCGGCCGTCAGTAGGTCGGCTTCTCCGGCTCGATCTGGTTCACCCAGGCGAGCACCCCGCCGCCCACGTGCACGGCGTCGGTGAACCCGGCGCCCTTCACGACGGCCAGCGCCTCAGCCGATCGTCCGCCCACCTTGCAGTGCAGGATCACGCGCTTGTCGGTCGGCAGGTCGGCGAGCGCGGATCCATCGAGGAACTTGCCCTTGGGGATGAGGATCGCACCGGGGATCTGCACGATCTCGAACTCGCCTGGCTCGCGCACGTCGATGAGCACGAAGTCGTCCTCGCCGCGGTCACGGGCATCGAGCAGCACCTTGAGGTCCTTGACGGAGATCGTCGAATCCATCGCCGCCTCGGCCGCCTCGAGCGAGATGGACCCGCAGAACGCCTCGTAGTCGATGAGCTCGGTGACGGTGGGCTCGGCGCCGCAGACCGCGCAGTTCGGGTCCTTGCGGATCTTCACCTGGCGGTAGGTCATCTCGAGCGCGTCGTAGATCATCAACCGTCCGAGCAACGGGTCGCCGATGCCCGCAAGCAGCTTGATGGCCTCGGTGACCTGGATCGAGCCGATCGACGCGCACAGGACGCCGAGCACGCCCCCCTCGGCGCAGCTCGGCACCATGCCGGGCGGCGGGGGCTCGGGGTAGAGGCAGCGATAGCAGGGGCCGTACTCGGCCCAGAACACGCTCGCCTGCCCATCGAACCGGTAGATCGATCCCCACACATAGGGCTTCTCGAGCAGCACGCAGGCATCGTTCACCAGGTAGCGGGTTGCGAAGTTGTCGGTGCCGTCGACGATGAGGTCGTACTGCGCGAAGAGGTCCATGACGTTTGTGGAGTCGAGGCGAACCTCGTGGACGTTCACCTGCACGAGCGGATTGATCTCGCGGACGCTGTCACGGGCACTCTCGGCCTTCGAACGTCCGATATCGCTCTGGCCGTGAATGATCTGGCGCTGAAGATTCGACTCGTCGACCGTGTCGAACTCGACGATGCCGAGCGTGCCGACCCCGGCCGCGGCGAGGTACATGAGGGCCGGGCTGCCGAGGCCCCCTGCGCCAACGCACAGCACCCGCGCGTTCTTCAGCCGCTTCTGCCCGGACATGCCGACATCGGGGATGATCAGGTGCCGGCTGTAGCGCCGCACCTCATCGACGGTCAGTTCGGCGGCGGGCTCCACGAGGGGAGGCAGGCTCACGGTTCACTCCAGTGTCAGGGCCGGTGAAGGGTTCTTGTGCATGCTAACCGTCCCGGCCCCATCGGGATTCCTCCCGCCATTCACCTGCACATGCTTCGCAACAGCCCGGCTAGTCGAGGGTCGATGCTGCGCCCTGGGCGACCAGATTGCGCAGGACCCGCAGTGCCACCGACAATGTGGCGAGATCGACATCCTCGGTGCCGGCAATCTCGTCGAGGGTGGCCCTCGCCCGGCCGAGGCCCGCAGCGTGCGCCTGCTCCCACTGCAGGATTCGATCACTCGGGACCAGGCCGGGGTCGGTCGCTCGGCTGACCCGGGCGGTCAGGCCGGCGATCACCCCGTACAGATCGCTCCTCAGTGCCTGGCGGGCCAGCGCACCCCAGCGATCACCCCGGGGCAACGCCGTGATTCGCATGAGTGTCTGATCGACGTCGTACCGCTCTGAGATCGCGAAGTAGAGCGGGATGAGGCTCACGGGTGCCTCGCCAGTTCGACTCGCGATCTCCGTGATGTCGAGGAGGGCGAAGGCGTCGAGCGCCCCTGATGCACGCCAGGCAAGGTCCTGCGTCGCGCCCAACTCCAGAAACCGCGACCGGGCCCGCTCGAGGCGCTCCGCCTCCGCGCCACGCAGCACGGCGGGTACTCCCTCAGCGAACTCTCGAACGACGGATTCGAAGCCCCTGATCTGGGCGCCTACATCGAGGTCGCTGCCACGCGTCTGGAGGAGCCAGCGGGTGCCGCGATCAAGCAGTCGCCGGGTTTCGAGGTGCAAGGCATCCTGCGCGGCCGAAGGCACGAGGTTGTCCTGCGCGTTGATGTCATCCCACATCCGCTGGATATCGAACACCTCGATAGCCACCGTGGCGGCCTTCACCACCTCGAGGGCCGAGGCTCCCGTCTCCTCCATCGCACGGAAGGCGAACGTGATGCCGCCGATGTTGAGGAGGCGGTTGCACGTGACGGTGCTGATGATCTCCGCGCGGAGCGGGTGGTGCCACAGAGAATCAGCGAATCGGTCGGTGAGTGCTGACGGGAAGTAGCGCCTGAGCATCACCTCGTACCACGGGTCCTCGCCGAGTCCGGCGGCCGTGAGTGCGGCGGTGAGCGAGATCTTCGCGTACGCGAGGAGCACGGCCAGCTCTGGCGAGGTGAGCCCCTCGCCTGCTATGCGGCGCGCGTTGAGCTCCTCGTCATCGGGGAGGAACTCAAGTGACCGGTCGAGCAGGCCCTGTCGCTCGAGATCGCGAATCATCCGCTGGTGCACGGTGATGAGGTTCGACGCACCGGCCCTGCCGATGCCGAGCACCACGTTCTGCGCGTAGTTGTCATCGAGAACCTTCTCGCCGACAACTTCGGTCATCTCGGCGAGGAGCGCATTGCGATCATCCATCGGCATCGTGCCTGCGGTGACGAACTCATCCAGCAGGATCTTGATGTTCACCTCATGGTCGGACGTGTCGACGCCCGCCGAGTTGTCGATCGCGTCCGTGTTGAGGCGCACCCCGGCGCGGGCCGCCTCGATCCGTCCGAGCTGGGTGAGCCCGAGATTGCCGCCTTCCCCCACCACCCGGCAGCGAAGGTCGTCGCCGTTGACCCGAATCGCGTCATTGCCCTTGTCGCCGACATCGGCATTCGATTGGGTCCGGGCCTTGACGTAGGTGCCGATACCGCCGTTCCAGAGCAGGTCGACCGGCGCGACGAGGATCGCCCGGATCACCTCAGCCGGCGTCAGCGGGCCGGTCGCCTCCGACAGGCCGAGCGCCGTCAGCGCCTCGGGCGAGAGCTCGATCGCCTTCGCCGCACGAGAGAACACGCCCCCGCCACGTGAGATGAGCCCAGTCTCGTAATCCGCCCAGCTCGAGCGCGGCAGGTCGAACAGCCTGCGGCGCTCACGGAAGGAGGCGGCCTCATCCGGGCCCGGATCGATGAAGATGTCGCGGTGGTCGAATGCCGCGACGAGACGGATGCACTCGCTCAGCAGCATGCCGTTGCCGAACACGTCGCCGCTCATATCGCCGACCCCAACCACGGTGAAGGACTCGCGCTGAGTGTCCATCCCGAGGTCGCGGAAATGGCGCTTGACCGACTCCCACGCTCCACGGGCCGTGATGCCCATCGCCTTGTGGTCGTATCCCACCGATCCGCCGGAGGCAAAGGCATCCCCGAGCCAGAACCCGTACTCGGCCGAGATGCCGTTCGCAAGATCGGAAAAGGTCGCCGTGCCCTTGTCTGCGGCGACGACGAGGTAGGAGTCGTCGCCATCGCGGCGAACGACGCCGGGGGGCGGCACGATGCTCCCTGTGACCCGGTTGTCGGTGACGTCCAGGAGCGCAGAGACGAATTCTCGATAGGCGGCCTTGCCTTCGGCCAGCCATCCGTCACGATCGACCGAGGGGTCAGGAAGGTTTCGCGCGAAGAACCCTCCCTTTGCCCCGACCGGCACGATGACTGCGTTCTTGACCTCCTGGGCCTTGACGAGCCCGAGCACCTCCGTCCGAAAGTCCTCGGGCCGATCGCTCCACCGAAGGCCGCCCCGGGCAACCGCGCCGAACCGCATGTGCACGCCCTCCACTCGCGGGGAGTACGCCCAGATTTCGAACATCGGCCGCGGCAGCGGCATGTCCGGAATCGCACGCGGATCAACCTTGAAGGCGAGGGCCTGACGTGGGCCGCCACCCTGCTCGAAGTAGTTGGTTCGAAGGGTCGCTCGGATGGCAGCGAGGAAAGCCCGGAAGATGCGGTCGTGGTCAAGGCTGAGGACGGACTCGAGTTCCCCTTCGATCCGGTCGATGAGGACGCTCGCCGCTGCCTCCCGGCCGGCCCCGTCGATCGCGTCAGCCGCGCCGCCGGAACCGTCGATCTCAAGGCGCGGGTCGAACTGCGTCTCGAAGAGCCGGACGAGCAGTCGCACGATCGCCGCATGTCCCGTCATGACCCGCTGGATGTACTCCTGGCCGAACGAGGATCCCACCTGCCTGAGGTACCGCGAGTAGGCACGGATGAGCGCGGCCTGCCGCCAGGTGAGCCCAGCCCGAACGACCAGTGCGTTGAACGGATCTGTCTCGCATTCGCCGAACCACGCGGCACGGAACGCCTCGGTCGCCCGGCTCGGCAGCGAATCTCGCTCCTCGACTGCGCCCTCCGGAAGCCGAAGGCCGAAGTCCAGGATCCACGCGGGTGCGCCCGCAGCCCGCTCGATCACGTGCGGGTGCTCATCGAGGACTTCGACCCCCATGACCTGCAGGGTCGGGAGAATCCGGGACAGGGACATGGGGGGCCCGACCCGGATCACCTTGAATCGCATGCGGTCTGATTCGTCACCCTCGTGCGAGTACCAGTCAAGGGCCAGTTCGGACGGCTCGAGTCGTTCGATCGTCCTGGCATCGTCGACGGCGACCCTGGCCCGGAACTCCTCCTTGTAGCCCTCCGGGAATGCGGCCGCGTACTCAGCAAGGAAGGCCGGCGCCTCGGCTTCTCCGACACCCGCGACCACAGCCTCGGTGAAGAGGTCCTCCCAGCTCTGGGTGGCCTGCGCAAGCAGGCCTTCGAGCTCGGCGTGATCCACGGCCGGCACCGTCACAGCCGGCTCGACATGGACGACGTAGTGAAGCCGAGCGAGCACCGACTCGGTGACGAGCGCCGTGTAGTCGACGGACACCCCGCCGAAGGCCTCCCGCAGCAGCCGCTCGATACGAAGCCGGACGGGCGTCGTGTAGCGGTCGCGCGGCAGGTAGACGATGCAGGAGACGAAGCGGCCGTAATCATCGACCCGCAGGTAGAGCTTCGTCTGCCGGCGCTCGAGCAGGTGCATGACGGACTCGGCGACCTCGATGAGCTGTTCAGCGTGGGTCTGGAAAAGCTCGTCCCGCGGATAGGTCTCCAGGAACTGGCGCAGGTCCTTCGCACTGTGCGAACCGGGCACGAGGCCAAGGCTGTCGGTGACCTGATGGACGCGTTCGCGAAGCACCGGGATCTCGGTGACGCTCTCGTTGTATGCGGACGCGGTGAACAGGCCGAGGAAGCGTCGCTCGCCGATGACCTCCCCCGCACCATCGAACATCTTCACGCCGATGTAGTCGAGGTACGAGGGTCGGTGGACCGTCGAGCGGGAATTTGCCTTGCTCAGCACCAGGATTCTCCGCTCCCGCGCCCTGGCTCGCACTGCCGGTGGCAGGATCGCGAAGCTGGACGATGAGCGCGGGCAACCGTCCGCCGATCCCCCCTCATCCTCCTCGTCTCGGAGGATCCCGAGCCCTGATCCAGCGACCGCCTGCAGGGCCTCGACGCCGTCGGGCCCGGTGACGAGCAGGTACTCGCGGTAGCCGATGAACGTCAGGTGGTCGTCGCACAGCCACTCGAGCAGGTCTGCCGCTTCGCGCACCTCGACATCGGGCACGCTCACCGGGGGCCCCGCCCTGAGCTCCCTGGCAAGCCGTCGGGCGTGGGCAGCCATCGGCGCCCAGTCTGCGACGGTCACGCGGACGTCATCGAGCACGCGCTCGACATGCTCGGCTATCTGCGGCTCGCAATCATGCGCGAAGTCCCGATCCATGCGAAAGCACATCCACGACTCCGCGATGGCGCCATCCGGACGAGGGTCATCGACATCGAGGTCGAGGACACGAAGCAGATTGCCCTCGGAATCGCGCTCGACGACGAGCTGCGGGTGCATGACGAGCCTGATGACCCGCCCCTCCTCGGTGAGGGCCGCCGTCACGGAGTCGACGAGGAAGGGCATGTCGTCCGTCACGATGGCGGCTATCGTCGCGAGGCCCTCGTCATCACGCTGAATCATCACGTTGGACTCCCCAACGAAGCGCCGTCGCGCCAGGTCGGACACGAGGGCAACCTGGCCGATGAGCGCGGAGACGCTCAACGAGCCGACGTCCTCACTCGCGACATACCGGTAGAATCGGGGCAGGAGTAGCCGGAGCTCCTCGTCCCTATCGCCGTCGAGAGCCGAGATCAGATTGTCCACTACGTCCTGCACATGGCTACGCTAGCCATAAATTTGGAGGTTGTAGCCATGGCCACGACATTGGACTTCTCGCAGACCTACGACGCCCAGCCGTCCGCCGTCCGCGCAATGATCACCGACACCGATTTCATCACGCAGCGGGCAATGAGAACCGGGGCCACGACGGTCGATTCCGAGGTCATCGACGAGCCCGGCGGCGGAACGACGGTCGTCGTCACCCGCACCATGCCGGCTAACGTCCCGTCGTACGCGAAGTCCTTCGTCGGCGAGACCCTCACCGTCACCGAACGCCAGGAGTGGACGGTGCCGGAAGCTGACGGCACCGGCACCGCCGTCGCGACCGCGGAATTGTCAGCCCCGATTGCGTTCACCGGATCAATGTCGATCACCTCTGACGGCAACGTCACCACGGTCCGCACCTTCGGCGAGTACAAGGCGAGCATCCCGTTCGTAGGCGGGAAGGTCGAGGAGATGGCCATGGACCAGACCGTTCGCTACCTCACCAAGGAGCAGGAGATCGGACGCGGCTGGCTCACGGGCGAGCGCTAGCCCGGATCTCACGGGTCCGTCAAGGTTGCGGGATCAGCCGCGCGATCAGTCGCGGCAATCACCGTGGCCGAACGCCAGGCCGCCGAACTCGTCCTGACCGAGGTGGCGAGCACGGCCCGACGCTGTGAGGCGTCCATCATGTTCGCGCCGATGGCCTCGAGGTCCTCCGGTCCGGGACCGATGACCCGCACGGTCGCACCGGCTCTGGCAACAGCGTTCGCCTCGGCGAGGCACGCCTTCGTGACCACCTCGCGCCAACGGCGCTCGAGCCGCATCGCAGTTGACGATGGGTTATCCGTCTGGAAGGAGACCATCGGGGCAATGACGTAGACCTCGTCGAGGCCAGCGTGCTCCACGACATCGACCGAGGTCGCAGAGATCGCTCCGCCATCGATGAACCGCCGGCCACCGATCTCCACGGGGGCAAACCAGCCGGGGATCGAACAGGATGCCATGACAGCGCTGGCAAGCGGCGCCACAACAGACCCGGAGCGGCCGAAGACGGTCCGCCGACCCGTCTCGTAGTCCATCGCCACGATCCAGCACGCACCGTGCCGTGACCACCCGCCCATCGGCGACACCGCATCGATGAGCCTGCCGACCCCCGCCATCGTCTTCGCTCCCTCCGGCATCAGCGCTGCCACGAGCGCAGTCCCCGGCACCTGCGCCGGATGGCGAAGGCCCCGTCCGATGAGCTTCATCGAGCCCGGTGCCAGTGCTCGGGGAAGACCCGGGCGATGACCGCCGATCGCTGCGTCCGGATTCCACGAGAGTCCGGCGAGCGGGCCGCCCTGCACCACCTCGTCGTTGTACCGCTGGCGCAACTGCTCCGGGGTAACCCCCGCTCCGAGCATTGCCGCCAGCACCGCGCCGGCCGAGGTGCCGACGAGGACATCCGCTGAACCGGCGGCGAAGCCGAACTCCTCCTCGAGCGCGAGCAGCGCGCCAACCGCCCAGGTTCCGCCGAGGACCCCGCCTCCCCCGAGGACGATGCCCCGCCTGGGCCCGGGCGCATGGCCATCCAGCACGAGGGACGACTCCTGCACTACTTCGCCGGCTTGGCGGTCCGCCCACGCCGGCCCCCGGACGCCTTCACCGCCTGCTTCAGCTCCTCCAGTGCCTCATCGAGGCCGCCGACGAGATCGGCGAGGTCAGGTACCGAGTCGAAGTCCGCGTTCACCGCGACGAAGACTCGGCCGTCATACGAGGTCACCCCGATGCTGATTGCCTGGTTCTTCGTGAGCGGCATCACCGGGTACGTCGCAAGGAGTCGCGAACCCGCGAGGAAGAGTGGCTCCTGCGGCCCCGGCACGTTCGTGATGGCCAGGTTGTAGACCCGGCTCGAGAGCCTGGATGCGAGCCTGGCACCGAGGGCATGCAGGGTCGGCGGACCAAAACCCGCCGCGTTGATGATGGTCTCCGCACCGAGCAACTGGGCGACGTCCTTCAGCCGCGAGGTCTCGTAGTTGATGCGGCGCAGTCGAACGATCGGATCCGGCTCGCCCGTCGGCAGGTCAATGAGGAACGCCGACACCGGGGATCCGGCATCAGCGGTACTGAACGGCACGACGGCCCGCAGATGCGACCGGCTCGACACCGACGCGCCCCGGCCAAGGAGCCAGATCCTGAGGGCACCGGTGAGCGTGCAGAGCAGGACATCGTTGACGGAGCAATCCAATGTCCGGTGCAGCCTGCGGAACTCCTCGAGACCGTAGTCGACCGTGGCCAGTCGCCGGCTCGCACCGATCTCGACATTCAGGGGGGTCGTCGTCGCCGGAGTGGCCAAGGACAGCGCCGAGGTCGCGATGCCTAATGCCCGACCGCCGATGCCCCCGGCCAGCGAGAGCACCTGCGAGGCACCCGCCTTGACGGCCTCGAGCGCGACCGCCGGATGGACGATCGATTCGGTGAGCGCCGAGGACACCAGTTCGATGGCCGAAGGCTCGGCCTGAGCCGACCACTTCGCCCCTGTCGGCGGGCGGCGGCCCGGTTCGATGTCCATGATGACTTGCATGAGGTCGATTGCCGCGAGGCCGTCGACAAGGGCCTGATGCGTCTTCGTCACGAGCGCGAAGCGGTTGTCCTCCAGCCCCTCGATGAGGTACATCTCCCACAGCGGCCGATCCTTGTCCAGCGCTCGACCCATGAGCCTGCCGACGAGCTCGTTGAGCTGATCACGGGAGCCTGGCCTCGGAAGCGCCGACCGGCGCACGTGATAGGTGATGTCGAAGTTCGAGTCATCAACCCACACCGGCCGGGCGAGACCGAACGGGACCTGACGGATGCGCTGTCGGTATCGCGGCACGAACGCAATCCGCTGGGAGATCAGCTCGACGAGCTGGGCGTGGTCGAAGCCCTCATCCGGGGTCTGGAAGATCGCCACGCTCCCGACATGCATCGGCGTCGTGGCGTGGTCGAGGTAGAGCAACGACGCGTCAAGGGCACTCACCCTCTCGTTCATTCCGACGCCTCCCTCATGGATTCAGCCCGGCGCGCCAGCACAATGCCGTTCCCATTCCCAGCCTCACCCCCGTCACCCTAGACGAATGGCCGGCACCGCTCCCCTACGTTCGAGATCCTGCCGGGATTGGTGCGATCCCCCTCGCCAGTGCACTGAGCATTCTGCGTTCGCGCCTCGACGCCGCCTCGTAGGGCGTGATGCCGTCGCGTATCGCCCGCTCGAGTCGCTCGGGATCGCGTGGCAGCCGGACGACCTCCGCCCTCAGCCCGAGCTGGCGAAGCATTCGGTCGCTGATTGACGTTGGCGCCATCAATCCCGATGCCCCCGTCAGGACGAGGGTGAGGCCAGCAGCATCATTCACCGAGGTCACGGCCGGGAGCTCATTGAGCAGCCGAGTGAGGCCGAGGGTCGACGACCTCGCGGTGACCAGCACGTGATCGGCCGCCTCTAGCGCGGTGACTGCAGCGGCATTGCGCCTCGAAGCGAGCAGCGGACTCCCGGCGAGATGGGCAATCGCGCCCTCCTCCTCGATGCAGGAGCCGATGTCGACGACCACGACATCAAAGGCCTCCCGCGCCACCCGCCACACTGTGCGCAGCGCAGCCTCTCGCAGGTCGGGCCACCGCTCGGCCCTCACCAGACCGCCGAGTATCGAGAGTCGGTCCGAGAGAAGTCGCGTAGCCGCGACCAGCGTGCGGGCATTGAGCGTGCCATTGTCGGCCTGCCTGCACGCGACGACAAGGCCGCTGGCCTCGGCGTTCATCCCAACCTGGGCTATCAGGGAAGGCGCATAGGTGTCCGCATCGACAAGGCAGACCGAATACCCGTTGTCGGCAAGGGACTCGGCGACCGAAAGGGCCGTGGTCGTCCGGCCGGGTGCCCCAGTAGGCCCCCACACCGCAACCAGGATGCAGGGTCTGGCTCCCGCCTCCGGCGCCGCAGCGGGCGCCGCCTGATCACGGCCTCCCGCGCTACGGCCTCTTGCACCACTGCCTCCCGCACCACGCCCGATCCGCGCAGCCGAGTCCGGAGTCGAGCGATGAGACCCTCCGCTCACCAGCGTTGCGATCGTTGCGATCGTCGCAACCGGGTCGCCGTGATGCCGGATGACGTTCGGCACGTTCCATGCCCTGAGGCGTCGTTCATCGTCATCGCTCACCGCGATCCCGACAACGATGCGCTCATCAGCCATGATCCGGCCAATGAGATCCCCGCTGAGCCTAGGCACGCCAGCACTCACCGCAACGGCCATCGTGGTGTCGGCCGCAGCCGCGGCGAGCAGGTCCGCCGCATCGAGCGAACGGCGCGAGATGACGATGCCGTGCAGGGTCGCTGCCGCGACAAGCCCCGGCTCGTCGCTCAGATCAGGGGCCGCGAGGATCACGCTGATCATGGCCCCACCGCATCACGCGGATCAGCTTCAGTGATCGGCACCGCTGCGAGATCGACCACGCCTGACCGGATCGCCGAAACAGCGGTGCTCACCTCTGACTCGGGCACTTCGACCACCACCGCGATCTCGCCGCCGACGCCCACCGACTCGCGATCAACCGACACCACAAGTACCCGGGGAAGCACGAGCACCGGCGGGGCCGCGGATGTCTGTCCGCCGTCAGTCACCGTCGCCCAGACATCGACCCGGTCGCCGGCAGCGAGGTCGACCGGCGCATGGAGCGGATCCACCGGGAACGTCACCTGCCGCGCCCCCGGGGACGCCGCGGCGCTGCCGACCGCCGCGGCGGGAACGAGCGAGCCGGCCGTGACAGGCAGGATCATGCGCCCCTCGAGCGGGCGATCCGCGGTCAGATAGCTCTCAGCCGCTGCCCCAAGGGAGACGGCGACAGGTTCCACCACCGGGACAGCGCCGGGCAGCAGGTCCCGGCTCGCGCGCCAGACAGTCACCGTCGATTCCGAGCCGGACATGAGGCTCGCACCCCACACCATCGCAACGATCATGAACCCGAGGCCGAGCCACAGTCGCGTGTCACGCCACCTGATCCTGCGCATCCTCTCGGCTCTCGGCGGACTGGCAAGCGGCAACTGGCCCGCAGCCTTGTCACGTGGTCTGGTGAGGACGTTCATGGGCTCTCCCCGTTGGTCAGTTCGATGGTTGGACGGACGACAGGTGACCCGCTCGAGCCACCGCCCAAGGATCACTCACGACGGCCCAGTCGCCAAATAGTTATCCACAGGCCGAGGGTCGGCGTCCCCGCTCGGGCACCTGTTTGGGACGATCGGCGGGTGACATCACGCTTTCTCACCCTCGCCGACGTTGCAGAGACCCTTCAGATCTCCGCCGCCCAGGCGTACGCCCTCGTTCGCAGCGGGGACCTGCCGGCCATCAAGGTCGGTGGCCGGGGCCAGTGGCGGGTGGAGGCGGCGGAGCTCGAGAACTACATCAGCCGGATGTATGTACAGACTCGCGAGTTCGTCGAATCCCACCCGTTCGGCTCCGAGGCCTCGGTTGGCCCCCACTCCACAGTCGAACCTGGCTTTTCTGCCGGATCTAGTTCTGCCACCGGGACTGCCGAATCACTCGACTGACCCAGGCCAGCGTGCACGTCGTCACCGCGCCGTCCGCCATGAGCAGGTCGACGTGATCAGCGCCCACGAGGGCTGGAAGCCCCGTGAGCGAAGTCCCGTCGAACAGGATGATTCGGACCTCGATTGCTGTCGCCGCTCGTAGGTAGGAACCCCAAGTGAGGGCTACCGTCGATCGCCGACGGATACCTTGGGCAGTCTTGGTCGAGTTCGCCTGATCCACGTTGGCGAAATCCACATTGACGAAATCCAGGTTGACGGAATCCACGTTGGCCGGATCCCCGGTCGACAGGGCCATCGGCAGTCCCCTGACGGTGACGATGCCCGCGATTGCGATGCAGTGCTCGGCTCCGTCCCCGCCGGCAAGGACCACGACCCGATTGCCGACATCTCGGACGATCCCCTCGACCACGCAGCCGCTCCGCAGCGTCATCGTGACCGGCCTCGACGCTGCCGCCAGCCGATCGACGATGCCGAGGCTCACGCGCTCGGCGGTGAGGATCTCAGCCGCCTCTGCGAGCACATCGGCATCGATGTCGGACTGCAGTCCGGCCGCTGCCTCCGCAAGGAGGTCCTCTGGCACCTTGTCGGCGTTCGGCGCCTGGTCATGGACGGGCATTGGCTCTGCCTCTCGGGAGGGTGGTCCAGATCACATTCGCTTGAGGTATGGCCCGCCATGAGCCCAGCCATACCTGCCCCGTGGACATTGATCAGGCAATGTCGGCTCGGGGAATCACTTGTCCACACCCACCCTTGACAGATCAGCCATCGGTGGACGTACGATGGTTCCGAACGCAAACACAAGTAAACACACATATTCACTATCCAACACAACCTACCGTCACCGCGCCCCCCCGACCGCGGTCGTCCTCCAAGGAGAACGCCGTGTCCATTTCAACGCTCGCTCCCACTCGATATACGTCGGTGTCAGCCGATGCCGCAGCATCTGCCCGCCAACTCTCCCTCCCACTGTCCTGGGAGGTGTCCCCCGGCGTGCCGGCCATCCCGCAGGTACCCAGGCACCTGCACGTCGTCGGCACTACCGAACCGCGGGTCACCGGTGAGCCCCAAACCGACCGGCCGACAGTCGAGTGGGTCGCCCGAATGGCACGCGCCGTTGCCGAGGTCGGGGCAGGCGAGCGGCCCCCCGGCCAACTCACCAGGTGGGTCGAGCGCGATCAACTACGGCTGCTGGCTGCCCGCGGTGCAGCGGTGGCACGCCATCCAAGCACCCGAGGGCGCGTCACCGTCGCGAACAGGCCGCGGGCCCTTCAGCAGGTGCGGTCAATTCGTCTCTGCCCGATCGCGCCGGGCATCGTCGAGACATCCGCCGTCCTCGTCGGGACTGAGCGCGCACGAGCGGTTGCGATGCGATTCGAGTTCATCACCGAGCGCTGGCTTCTCACCGCCTTCAGCCTCGGCTAGCACTTCGTGCGCCGCTGCGCGGGGGGCAGCGGCGCACGAAGAAGACCCGGTCAATCGACCCGGTCAATTGCCCCGGCTAATTGCCCCGGCGACGGTTCTCGCGCTCGATCCTGCGCCGCTCAGCACGACTGGCGTTCGGGTCGATTTCGACGATAACGCCGTCCTCAAGCTCCATCTCGCCACGCTGGACGCCGCCGGTCTCATCGGGAGCCGAGTACTCCATGTGAGCCGGTCGCGACGGAGCAAGGCCCTTCGCGAGCAGCTTGGGCGGCGCAGCCGGCGCAGCGCTCTGCGCCGCCGCGGCAAGCCCCGCCAGTGCAGGCGCCGCCGTTGCGTCGACAAGGCCCCCGATAGCCTCCTCGGCCTCTTCCGAGACCGGTGTCGCGACCTCAACATCGACATTGAACAGGTACCCGACAGTCTCCTCCTTGATGGAGTCCATCATCGCTGTGAAAAGGTCGAAACCCTCGCGCTGGTACTCGATGAGCGGGTCGCGCTGGGCCATCGCGCGCAGCCCGATGCCGTCGCGCAGGTAGTCCATCTCATAGAGATGCTCGCGCCACTTACGATCCAGTACCGAGAGGATGACGCGGCGTTCGAGCTCCCTCGTCACCGTCTCGCCGAGCGTCTCCTCCCGGACGTCGTAGGCCCGCTGCACGTCCTCCTTCAGCTCAGCAACGAGATACTCGCCGGTGAGTCCGCTGCGGCCGCCGCCTGAGAAGTCCTCGAGCTCGCTAACCGTCACCCCGACCGGATAGAGCTGCTTGAGCGCGGTCCAGAGCCGGTCGAGGTCCCAGTCCTCCGGGAATCCATCCTTCGTCGCAGCGGTGACATATCCCTCGACCGTCGTGTCGATGAACTCGCGCACCTGCTCCTCGATGTCCTCGCCCTCGAGCACGCGGCGGCGCTCGTCGTAGATGACCAGGCGCTGGCGGTTGAGCACATCGTCGTACTTCAGGACGTCCTTGCGGATCTCGAAGTTCTGCGCCTCAACCTGCGACTGGGCCGAACGAATCGCATTCGACACCATCTTCGCCTCGATCGGGACATCGTCCGGCACGTTGAACCGGCGCAGGAATGCATCAACCATGTCGGCCTTGAACAACCGCATGAGGTCGTCCTCGAGGGACAGGTAGAACTGGGTCGCACCGGGATCGCCCTGCCGGCCTGATCGACCACGCAACTGGTTATCGATGCGACGTGACTCATGGCGCTCGGTGGCGAGCACGTACAGGCCCCCGAGGCCAACGACCTCATCATGCTCGGACTGCACCGACGACTTCGCCTGCTCGAGCGACGGCAGCCAGGCCGCCTCATAGTTCTCCGGGTCATCGATCGGCGAGAGGCCCTGCTGTGCAAGCGCCGCCGCCGCCATGAATTCGGGGTTGCCTCCGAGCATGATGTCGGTGCCTCGACCCGCCATGTTCGTGGCGACTGTCACGGCCCCGCGACGCCCGGCCTGAGCCACGATTGCGGCCTCGCGGTCGTTGTGCTTCGCATTGAGAACCTCATGC
>WLOY01000140.1 GCA_009699015.1 Actinomycetota bacterium
ACACCAGCCCCGCGAACCTCGGCGCCCTGTGCACCAGGCACCACCAGCTCAAGACCCACGCCGGATGGGACATCACCGACAGCAAACCCGACGGCAGCTGCACCTGGACCTCACCCCAAGGACGCCGATACGACCACCACCCACCCCCCATCGGCACCACGGCATAAAGCCAACCACACGAGCCGAGCGAACAGCCTGCACGGCGTACTGGCGATCGCAGCCGACACTGCTTGCACAGTGACACAAGAGGCGTCGGCGAAAGGTTCGAGGGCGCCGCCAGTTCTAGCCAAGCGTTCAGCCTTGGTTGATTCAGCCTTGGTTGATTCAGCCTTGGTTGATTCAGACTCAGCAATCGTTCACCGAGTGTTGCCTTCGAGGTGTCAGAGAGTTGGCCGTTGGGTCACGCCGAGGTAGTGGCATGGAGTTGACCGACAAGGTCATCGGGCCCTTGGTCCGAAAAATCGGGATGATGGCCCACTACGCCATTCGTTCCGCTCGTCAGGGAGTCCCCACAGGGGCAGACAAGGAACGCGAGAACCATGCTCAACATCGACAGCATCTTCAACCGGATCGACCTCCCAATCAAGCCGATTGCGCAGGACTGGGAGTCCCTGCGAAACGCAGCAAAGACCGCCTCGGAGCGCGCAGAAATTGACGCCATCTTCCGAAGGCCCCCCTTCGTCGACTGAGGCGGCCACTCGGGCTCAACAGCACCGCCTTCGCTGTGCGGCCGCGTGCCTCACGCTCGTGTCGTTGGTCATACGAGCGGATCGGGCAGCCTCCACACCGCATTCCGCGCGGTTGGCGTCGAATCACGAACGTACCCCTGCGCGCCTCCATCACGAATTCTGTAGTCATTCGCGGAGAGGGCGCGTGATACCGCGGCCATGCCAGCCGGGTCCGCGAGGGAGTCTCGCCCCCAATCAACGGCGGCCGCGTGATCAACGATGGTGCTCACGATGGCGATCTCCGGGCAGCCCCGGTCGGAGACACGCACAAGTTCCACGATTCGAGCCTGCTGCGGCCAGTCGATGATCGAGGCGGTCGTGAGCTCCCAAAAGCCGCTCACGTCATCGCCGTGCCACAGAGCCGCATGTTGATGTATGTGCCCAGCCATCCACGCAATGACATGTGGGTGGCGAAGGAGAAGCTCAACCACCTCCGCCCCGAGCACTCGCCTACCGCTGCCGACCGGTGCGTAGTCATTCGTGAGTGTCGGCGATGGGTGATGCGACGCAATCACCACGTATCGGCCGGCCGTGTCGGCCAGTTGACCTGCAAGCCAATCGAATTGGATTTCGTCAAGTGACCCTTGCCAGCCCCCGTTTAGGTTGACCGTGTCGAGCGAAATCAGTCGAACTTCTCCGACATCAGTGCTGAAGTAGTTGCAGTCCTGACCTGTGAGGGCGCGCGCAAAGTCCGTCGGCCCAACAAGGTCACGGCCGGTATCCGGCACGATCGTCAGGCGGGGTGACGATGGCGTGGTCGGGTACTTCCCTGGACCGGTCTGCTCAATCGCCTGCGCCGTCTGCAGAGGCGAGAAGGTTGGGTCAAGACCGACTATTCGTTCCGAGCCAACTGCCAACGCTCTCGTCACCGCGTCTGGCGGTACCGTCCCCTGCAGCAGCCCGTCGTGATTCCCGTGAACAGCAATGGATCGTCGGGCGAGGCCGGACGATATGACGTTGCGTCTCGCTGCCTCAACCAAACCTGGTATCAACGGGTAGCCGTAAAGGCCAGTCGGTCGATCTGCCTCTTGGCCACGCGGCGGTCCGTCTGGGTGCCAGTAGCGATCGTCCCACCGGTGGGTGCCGATCGCCCCCACCCAGGAACTCTCAGTTTCACTCCCGCTCCTCGGGGCAATCTCACCTCCGTCGACGATGCGCCCGAACCAGTCCAACTCGTTACGCTGCGCGTTGTCCGTGAGGTCTCCGGTCAGCACCACCGCATCGACCTCGCGCCCTGTCGTCGGCCCTCGGTCGATCGCGTTCACCGCGGTCACCATGCTCAGCGCCACCTGGACCGTGAGGATTTCCTGCGGCCGGTAGGTGCCGATGTCGCCCAGCGCCGCGCGGTAGGGCGAGTCGGGGTCGCCGAAGCGATCAAGGTACTCGAGTCGAGCGGGAGACTCTGCGTCACATAGATGGACATCGGATACGTGCCATAAGCAGGCCAGTGACTCACCCGAAGGCACTCGCTCCTGATAATCCTCGCCCGGACCCTCGACAAGATCCCGCCATCCGCCCGACTTCTCCTCGCCACGAGCGATGGTCACCGACGTCGTGAGTCTCGGATCGCCGTTCATGATGACTTCCTCGACGCGAGCGGTGCCAACGTAATCACCGTGACCTGACCGACGTCATCACGCAGTCGGACCTGGGCGCGTCTGCCCACCGGGAACGCAGCAGCCTCGACGCTCGCGAGGTCGACCAGCAACGGCTGGTGTCCGGGCTGGGTGACTACGAGCCTGGTCATGGGGCCGAGAAACGAGGTCGATTCGATTGTCCACGGACCTGTATCGCTTCTATCAAGGGCAATATGCTCGGGGCGTACAGCAACAACTCCCTCAACCCCGGCTGTACCTGCCTCGTTGCCGACCACCGTCCGGTTCAGCACCTGCCATCGGTCGCTTTGCAGTGCTCTCGCAGGAAGTTGGTTGACAGTGCCAATGAAACTGGCAACAAAGGAGTTTGCCGGGCGCTCATAGAGTTCGCGGGGAGCCGCCAGTTGCTCAAGGCGCCCATTGCTCATGACGCCGACACGATCCGCGATCGCCAAAGCCTCATGCTGATCATGCGTCACGAAGACGGTGGTCACGCCAATCTCCAACTGCAGCCTGCGAATTTCATCACGCAGCGTCTCACGCACCTGAGCATCGAGTGCCGAGAGCGGCTCATCCAGGAGAAGGACTCGAGGCGCAGTGGCAATTGCTCGAGCCAATGCGACCCGCTGCCGTTGGCCACCTGACATCTGGTGCGGGTACTTGTCGGCATGAGCCTGCAGCCGCGTGATGTCAATCATGCGGTCCACGATTGAGCGCCGCACCGCCGCATCCTTCTTCTGGACCTTGAGCCCGAACTCGATGTTTTGACGCGCAGTCATGTTCGGGAAGAGGCTGTAGTCCTGAAAGACCATGCCGAATCGGCGACGCTCCGGCGGATCGCCGGATATGTCGAGTCCCTCAACCGCAACGCGACCCCCGTCGGCCTTCTCGAGCCCTGCCAGGATCCGCAGCGCGGTCGTCTTCCCGCAGCCACTCGGTCCGAGCAGGCAGACAAGCTCACCCGATCTGATCCGAACGGTGAAGTCTTCGAGGGCCACGGAGGACCCGAAGCTTTTGCTAATCCCCACCATTTCGACGGTCGCCATAACTTCTCCTAAATCCCAGCGGTCTGGACGGTCAGGCCCCTGCGCCGAAGCGAACGGACGACCAGTCCTAGGGCGAGTGCGGTCAGGATCATGACGATGAGGGCCAAAGCGAGACCGCCGCGCGGATCACCTCGCTGGTAGTTGACCATCTCCGTCGGGAGCGTCGTCTTGAGGAGCAGTGAGGCAAAGGCGAATTCGCCGAGGACCATCGCCGCCGTGAGCGCTGACGCAGCCGCAATGGCGGCGCCAATATTCGGGATGATGACGCGAACGATGATCGTGGTGAGCGAGGCACCCATCGTCCGTGCGGCTTCATAGAGGGTGCGGGCGTTGATCGCCTGGAGCCCAGCGTCCAATGCCCGGTAGGTGAATGGCATCGCCCAGAGGGCGTAGAACGGGACGAGGCTGAAGTCGCTCGCGAGGAACCACGGAACGGCGGCGCGGAACGTGGCGGCAACTCCGACCACCAGGGCAATCGGCGGAATCACCCACGGGAGCAGGGTGACCGCGCTGAGGACTGGGCGCAGCCTCGGGTTGTGCACTTCAGTGATGATGGCGAGGGGAAGAAGGAGTGCGAGATTCAGGGCGATGGCGAACGCGACGAGAAGGACACTCGTCTTCGTCGCGGAGATGATGCCGGGGTCAGAGAGGGCCGTCCAGAGTCCGGAAAATGACCAGCCATCAAAGAGTTTCTCGGGCGTGAGGAGCGCCATCGGCACGTTCTGAAAAGCAAAGCGGGCCATGGCAAGCATCGGGACGATGAAATACAGCGCCACCATCCCGATGAAGGCTGACTTGACGACGGATGCGGGACGAACGCTACGCCACCGCGCGTGGCGCGTTCCGCCTGTTGACAGCGCGACCCCACGTCGTGCCGCGACATCCTCAATGGTCACGCGGCATCCTCCAGACCCATGACTCCGTCCGAGCCCATGACTCCGTCCGAGCCCATGACCGCATCCAAGCCCATGACCGTGTCCATGCTCATGACCGCGTCCATGTAAGCGTGCGGCGCTGCAGCAACGTCATTGCGATGAGGCTCGCCAGGAGAAGGACGATCACCCAGGCAACGATCGCGTTCCCGAGATCCTCCTCTCCCGTGATCACGTTGCCCTGCAGGAGAAACCGGATCTGCAACGGCACGAGGGCCCCGCTGGGGTTGAGGACGTACACCGTCGCGTAGGCGGTGAACGCATTGACGAACAGCAGCAGGACCCCTCCTAGGGCAGCGGGTGCGAGAAGGGGGATGACGACTGACCTCCAATAGCGAAATGCGCTGCTTCCCGTGATCGCTGCGGCCTCACGCCAGGTTTCGCGCAGGCCGTTCACAGCGGGCATCATCACGAGGAACATAAGCGGAATCTGGAAGTAGAGGTAGACGACGACGAGTCCCCAGAATCCGGTTGGCGAGATCCCGTAGTCCCCGGCATTGATGCCGAAGCCCTTGAGGATCTTCGTCAAGAATCCCTGCGCTCCTATCGTGGCAATGAAGGCGAAGGCAAGTGCAACCCCGCCGAGCTGCGAGGCAACCGCCGACCACGAGTCGAGGGTGGGCCGAAGCCATGCGGGCCGGCGCAGGGACTTGACCGTCAGCGCGAGGAGCAATCCGATGACACCGCCGATGAGGGCGCTCGTGCCGGACAAGGTGATCGAGTTGATGAAGCCGGTTCGGTAGGTTCCGGAGAGCGCCCGCTCGAGTGCATCGAAGCCCAGCGCGCCCCCCGGAGTCACAGCCTTGTAGAGGACGACGAGAGTCGGGTACAGAAGGAAGAGGCCGACGAATGCGGCGAAGGGAACGAGGACAAGGCTCGCCTTGCGAGGCCCTCGGCGGGGGGACGCTCGCATGGTCACCTCTTTCCTCGCGTGCCTAGTGATCTGGGTTGAACATCATCCGGGGAGAATCTGCACCTGCGCGGCTGGGTGGGACGCGGAATTCCGCGTCCCACCCAGCATCACGCTCGTGCGCTCGTGCGCTCGTGCGCTCGTGCGCTCGTGCTCAGGCGTCGCCGACCATCGGGCCCCAATTGTCGGTGACCTGCATCTTCATCGCCTCGACCTGCTCTGCCGTCGGGAAGGTGACCTTCGAGATCACTTCAGCAGACGGGAGACTCTTCTTCATCTCATCGGTGATGAGTCCCGCAGCTTCGAGCGCCGCGTACCTGGCCGGGATGGCCCCGCCCTCAAGGTAGCCCAGGGCTCCCGCATCACCGGTGATGTGCTCGATCCATAGACGTGCTGCGCATGGGTGAACAGCATTGGCAACCACTGACTGCGCGTAGTACGAGCCATAGAGACCGTCGGCAGGAATGGTCGACGTGAAGTCAAAGCCGGCCTCGGTGAGCGCAGGGACAACGCCCGGGAAGTTGTAGGACCAGTCCAGGGCGATCGGCACGTCACCGGAGAGGAGACCGGCCTCGGTCACGTCGAGAACCTGCAGGTTTCCGCTCTTCTTCAGATCGGCGAAGTACTGGATTCCCGGCATGATGTCGTCGTAGGAGCCACCGTTGGCGAGTGCGGCCGCAACGACGGCTGCGAACGCGGCACCGGCCTCGCGAGGATCGCCATTGATCGTGACCTGGCCCTTGTACTCCGGCTTCGTAAGATCGGCCCAGGTCTGCGGCGGGTTCTTCACGAGCGTCGCATTGGTGCCGATGGACATGATGCCGTAGTAGGCGCCGACCCAGTTGCCGGCCGCGTCCTTGAGGTTGTCAGGGATCTCGTCCCAGGTCGTCGTGACGTAGGGCTCGATCTGTCCGGCGTCCAACGCCTGCTGCACGAAGGAGGGGCCGATGTCGATCGCGTCCGGCATATCCGGCTGACCCTGCAGGGTCGAGATCGCGGTGAGCTCATCGGCGGAAGAGGCATCCGGATTGGCGACGGGCGCCTCAAGGCCATAGGTGTCGCGGAAAGACTTGAGGATGCCCGCGTAGTTGGCCCACGTATCGGGAAGGGCGATGAGATTGACGTTGCCCTCCTCCTTCGCCTTGGCCGCGATCTCCTCGAGCGTGGTGCCGCACTGGGGGTCGGTCGCGCCGGTGGCGGACTCAGTCATGGAAGCAGATGCCTCAGGGGCGGAAGCGGAAGCCGAGGGGGCCTCCGCAGTTGTTCCGCTGGACGAGCAAGCGGCGAGCAGTGATGCCGTCAGGAGGACCGGCACAACCAGCAAAGACCTGCGCATTGCAGATTCCCTTCATCGTGGATGTGTTGCGTACGGTCGCAAGGTAGAAGGCACACGAGGTCCCAAGTAGTCCCCACGGCAACATGACCATGAACGGAATGAGAAGTTCCTGCGTTCTGGGTCGGGCATCCTGATCCGCACCGAATTTGCCCATTTGAACGGAGCGTCAAGCAGGGATCAGGGGGCTACTAGGACCTTGACGTGGGCGCTTCGATTCTCAGCCAGCACTTCGAATCCGCCAGTGATGACCTCGTCGAGCCCGATCCGGGTCGTGACGATCTCCCTTGCCCCCATGATTCGACCATCGCCTATCGCCGCGATGGCCTCGGGAAAGTCTGGCTTGTTATAGCCCTTGCTCCCAACGATCGTGAGTTCCTTGAGGAGGACCTGCATGTAGTCGCAAGGCGCAGGCGCCAGCCACACGGCGAGGCTGACAATCGTCCCGCCCATCCGCACGGCGCCGATAGCGGTGGTCATGGCCTCATCTGCGCCGGAGGTCTCGAACACGACGTCGACTCCTCGGCCATTGGTGAGCTCCATGACGGCAGCCACCACATCGGTCGAGCTCGAGTCGACGACTGCATTCGCCCCTAGGCGCCCGGCTGCGTCGGCGCGGGCTCCTGGCCGACGCACGCTGACAAGGGTGAGTGCCGAGCCGAACGCCTGCGCGCACATGAGCGTCGTGAGTCCGATGGGCCCGGCCCCGATGACGAGAGCGGTCTGGCCCGGTCCGAAGTTGCCCTTGCGCATCCCGTGCCATCCGACGGTGATGGGCTCGACGAGCGCACCGATGTCGAGCGGCACCGATTCGGGGAGTGCATGGACGGTGTAGGCGGGGACGAGTGCCTGCTCGGCGAACCCGCCTCCGACGAGGTGGACTCCGACCACCGACAGGTCGCGGCACACGTGGTAATCGCCGGTGACGCAGAACTCGCAGGTCTGGCAGTACATGAACGGCTCGATGGCGACCGGCTGGCCGACCTTCACATGATCGACGCCCTCGCCTACCGCGGAAACCGTGCCGGCGAATTCGTGCCCGAGGATAACGGGCGGCGAGTAGCCCGAGACCGTGTCGGCCTCGAACTCGTGCAGGTCGGATCCGCAGATCCCGCACCACTCAACGTCGATCTTCACCGTACCCGGAACGACCGTGGGCTCGGGAACGTCCTCCACTCGAAAATCTCCCCGGCCGTCTCCGCCTCGCCCGTAGTACGTCAATGCCTTCATTGGGTCCTCGTTCATCAGAGCGCAGCAGCGCTGGGGGTCATGCGTCAGCCACCGTCGCAAAGCAGCGACAGGGGTCGTTCGTCGGGCAAACCGGCGCACCAATATCGGTGCCGACGGTCTGCCGTCGGGTGGGGGCGGTGGTCCGCCGTCGGGTGGGGCGGCGTCGAGGCCGTTGATCCCGCTAGGCGGGCACCTTCGGGAGGGTCGAGAGAGCCGATGCGAACCGCTCATCGCTCACAGCCTCGTCAACCATCTCGCCCCGCAGGTACTGATCGTAGGCGGAAAGATCGAAGTGGCCGTGTCCGCAGAGCGCGGTGAGGATGACCGTCTCCTCGCCCGTCTCCTTCGCCTTCAGTGCCTCGCGAATTGCAAGCGCGATCGCATGGGTCGGCTCCGGCGCTGGCACGATTCCTTCAGTCCGTGCGAACTGGATGGCAGCCGCGAAGCACTCGGTCTGCGGAACCGCCTCGGCCTCCATGAGCCCGAGCTCGTAGATGTGCGAGATGAGCGGCGCCATGCCGTGGTAGCGAAGGCCGCCGGCGTGGATGGGGTCCGGGATGAAGTCATGGCCGAGGGTGTGCATCTTCATGAGCGGGGTCATGCCCGCCGTGTCGCCGAAGTCGTAGGCGTAGACGCCCTTGGTGAGCGACGGGCAGGAGGCCGGCTCAGCGGCGATGATGCGCGGGCTCATCCGGCCCTCGAGCTTCTCCTTCAGGAACGGGAACGACAGACCCGCGAAGTTCGAGCCGCCGCCGGTGCAGCCGACGATGTGGGTCGGGGTGTCGCCAGCCATGGCCAGTTGCAGCATGGCCTCCTGGCCGATGATCGTCTGGTGCAGCAGCACGTGGTTCAGCACTGAGCCGAGCGCGTACCTGGTGTCGGCGTTGGTGGCGGCCACTTCGACGGCCTCAGAGATCGCGATGCCCAGCGAGCCCGTGAAATTGCGCGGGTCAGCGCCGAGCATGCGGCCCACTTCGGTGAGGTCCGAGGGCGAGCGATGCACGGACGCCCCGAATGCCTCGATCATCATGCGGCGGTAGGGCTTCGCGTCGTAGGACGCGCCAACCTGCCACACCTCGCACTCGAGCCCGTAGATCGCGCATGCGTATGCCAGGGCCGTGCCCCACTGCCCTGCCCCGGTCTCGGTGGTGAGCTTCCGCGTCCCCTCCTTCTTGTTGTAGTACGCCTGAGGGACCGACGTGTTCGGCTTGTGCGAGCCCGCGGGGGAGACTCCCTCGTACTTGTAGTAGATGCGCGCCGGGGTTCCGAGCGCCTGCTCGAGTCGGTGGGCGCGGAACAAGGGAGATGGACGCCACTGCCGATAGACGTCGAGGACCCCACCTGGAATCTCGATGTACCGGTCGGTCGAGACCTCCTGCATGATGAGTTCCATCGGGAACAGCGGCGCAAGGTCATCTGGCCCGACCGGATCCAGGCGCCCGGGGTGCAGCGGCGGCGGTGGCGGCGAGGGCAGATCCGGAATGATGTTGTACCAGACGGTCGGCATCTGGTCCTCGCTGAGCACGTACTTGTGCTGGCGAACCGTATCGTCCATGGCGGGGCCTCCCTGATC
>WLOY01000141.1 GCA_009699015.1 Actinomycetota bacterium
AAGACGGCTCCGTCCCATGACGGGGAAGCCGTGCCGGTAACTGGCACCCCCCTAGTTTCCTCCCGTAGGGAGGAACCTTCACGCGCGCGCGAGGCCGCGCCCGCCTGGCCGCTCCACACGCTGACCGTCACCCGCCGGGACGAACGGGCTGCTGCCCGCCGGATCGCCGCCGAAGCCGGCTGGGCCGGGTCGGAACGCGCGGTCGGGTCGGCCGTCCGGGAGTTCCTCCGGGCCGGCTGGACGCCCCAGGACGTGCTCGACGCGCTCGAGTTCGCCCCGGACGGCACCCGCTGGTGGTCCACCGGCCGGATCGGATCTCCCGGTCGGATCGCCGGTTGGCGGCTCCGCCCGTGGGCGGGCCGCGACCCGTTCCGGAAAGCGCGTGCGGCACGCCGGGCCGCCGAGGCGGGCCACGCGGCTGGACTGTCGGCAGCGTTCGAAACGGCCAGGGCCGACGCTGCGGCCGTGCCGTCATGGTTTGCCGATGCCCGCCGGGCCGCCGGCCTGGCACGACCGGCCGTGAGCCGTTCCCAATCGGCTCAGTGTGGGACGGGCCAGATTGTCCTCTAGTCCACGGCCAACCCGGCCCCGTACGCGGAACGCACCTTCGAGGATTCGCAGCACGAGCCTTTCCCCTGCGCACTTCCATTCACGAAGATTCACTCCTCGCCCACAGATGCTGAAGCACAAGGTTCCCTCTTTAGGAGGATTGAGCCGAGGCTTCCGTAGCGCGATCACTGGCCGGGGATTTGCTCCCTCCTCCGCGGCGAGTTCCCGCATGGCGTTGGCCACACCGTCGTAGGCACCGGCCCGGCGGACGGACGTGCCCGACGCCCGGGATGCACTGGGTCTTCAAGGCGAAGCTGTCAATCCAGCATTTCAGCAGGCTCCGCCGCCGCAGTGCGCCGCCCTGCAGAGCGCCGATCGGAGGCAGGCTCGGGAACTCCAAGGCGACTGTCGCTCCAGCCAGGCAACCCCAACAGCTGAGCCAGCACTCGTTCAACGTCTGCGGCGAGGCACTCAATCCTCGAGGCCGGATGACCGCTGACCGTCGAGGTAGCTCTCCATCGCGGCGATCCCAGCGTCAACGTCAACACCGTCGTGTCCTTCTATACGTCGACGGGCGGATTGGAATCGTCCATCGGCTTCACTCACGACCGTCGGGTCGTTCTCACGCAGGAACTCTCCGACCACTGCCCGCAGTCCCGCACGGTCATAGGTGTTCGGTTCGGGGATCCACTCCCGGCGCACCCCGTCTGCGTCACCCAGCGCGTAGGACGAGGATGCACGCAACGCCACCCGCGGCCACAGCGCTTCCGTCTCGCCCCAGCCGACGGCAGTGACCACGACATCGCTCGGGCGGACGTCCCGCAACGCCCGCATGGAGTCAACTCGTTCGGCGACCGCCATGAGCGGCGCGTGGATGCGCAGCGCAGGTCGGGCCTTGACTCCGCGCAATGCCCGGTACTTCGTATCGCCCCACAAGTCCGTGACGACGACGCTGCCATGCATCGTGTCGAAGCGCAGCGCTGGAACCTGACGGACGTAGAAGGCGAGGTCCGGGCTCCACGCCGAATCGACGACTGCCTCGGCCTGCTCGAGCGTGGCGAACAGGTCCGGTTGCGCATCGCGGCCACGGACACTGCTCGTCGGGAGATGCATCGAACCGCTGGTCAGGGCGTTCATGATCACCATCTCTACTCCGACCAGCTCGTCCTCCAGATGACGGCCCCACTCGCGCATCAACGTTCCCCCGTCACCTTCGCCAGCATCCGCGCACCCGTGATCAATTGCATTGAGATTGCACCCGTAGATTGCACCGGCGCAATTGCGCTTGCACCAGTGCAGAGTCTTGTATGCATCGGCGCATTTCGGGCCGTCGTGTGTTTTCCATCAGCGCAATCGTCGGTGACTTTCACTCCGAGAGTCCTCTGTTTCGGTGCCTTGACGGCGTCGGTTCGTGGACCCCCCTCCACGGAAGCCGCGCTCGTCACCGGCTGACTGAGTTAGCCGGCCGGTGCCAGAACCGCATGGTGGACTTGGAGGAGGTCTGTTCCCACCATGACGCAGAACGAATCGCCAAAGGACGGAGGAAAACGCAGAGCTGCGCTCCTCAGTCGGGGCAGTTAGCACTGCTGGGGCAAGGTTCAGATACGAAAGCCTGCCTCCACGGCCCTTCTCAATCCCGACGCTCGTCATTCACGGGAACGTCGAAGCCTCAAAGGCGCAAGCGTTAAGGAACTCGCTCGTCGTCATCTGCTTCGATGAACTGCATAAGATCGATGGCTCCCTCAGGCGGTTCCATGAAATCTTCCGGGCGCGGAGGCACGTACAGGCCGTCGGCTTGTCGCTTCTCGTTGATGAACCGCTCGCGGTAAGACCACTGGGCGGCGCTGGCGACTCGACTGACGATCAGGTAGTTGAGTCCAGCTCCCGCGGCGATGCCGACTACAGGAACCATCTGTCCCAGCTTCGTCTTGGTCATTCTCAAACCGAATGCGCTGGCGAAGCGCTGGGCGACCCGCGGCAGAACACGACGGTTCAGTGTTGCCCAGGTGGCGTTCCTCGCCAAGCCCTGCGTGACCGCTGACAACTCCATGAATGCCGCAAACTTTCCAGATTGCGTCACAGCGCTACCAAGGTTCATCACACTCATCGCGAATAGGGCTTCGCCCGGGCTCGACGGGTCATATCCGTAGTACATGGCCGTGTGACCCACCACTCGTGAACAGATTCCGAGTAGCGCGGCCGCGTCTGCGCACATCACTGTCGCGACGGTGCCGACACCGGGGGTCGCGCCGGCGCCGGCGCCGGCGACCGAACCCATTGCTGCTAGCAGTTCTCCACCACTGATCACGGCGCCAGCCGTTGCACCTTCGACTGCCGCGCCGGTCGCGTACATGTGACCGAAGAAGCGGGGCATCACCCGCTCCTCGACTACCTGGAGATCAAGCGAGCGAATGTCACGTAGGGTCACCACATCGTGTCCTCGCTTGGTGAATGCGCTGAGGACACGCTTCTCACTCAAGGTCGTCTGGGCTGAAGTACCTGCAAATTGTCCCAAACCTTCGGCCGCCTTGATGTATCCGGACTGCGCTTTCAGGGTCGCCTTCGTGAAACCCGGGACCTTGTTGAGCTTCCCCAATGCGCGCCCACCCGCATCCGACACTGCTGCTCGAGCGCTTTCCGGAATGAAGTCCCTTGTCGGTGCATTCAGCAGCTTGCGCTTGTGCTCTTCTATCTCATTCAGCGCCTGTTGCTCATACGGCGATAGCTCCATTATTTTCCCCCAAGCAGAAGCGCGAAGACACGAGGGGTTTTCGCGCGCACACCGGAAGCGGCGCTTTAACTTGGCCCCCGTGCGAAACCTGGCCTTACCCCCAAGAGCTTGACGGTAGCACTCGCCGGCGGGCCACGGAGCGAGGACGCTGGTTGCCTGAGGTGTTGCGGCGAGCTTTGACCGCGGCCGTCAAAACCTCCCACCCCGACGCGGTCATGTCCACGGCTTTCGCAGCGGACAGCTCCGCCAGCGAAGTGCCAGCTTGGACGGGAGCTCACCCCCAACTTGGCACGTCTCCGTGGACACGGTGAGCAACACCTGACCCTAGGACTCGGTGACGGATCCATCATCCCTCGCCCGGCCTGGCGGTGTTGGAGTGCCCCTAGGGGTCTCCCGGCAGGGATCGCGTAGGTGGTTCCACAGACCGTCAGCGCAGTTTCGTCTGGCGACAAGTCGGCGATCATCGCGCATCGAACTGCGATAGCGGGCAGGCGGGCCGCCTCGGCAGCACGCGGCGCACCGTGGTGGGTGTCTCTCGCGTGCTGACAGGCAGGCCAACCGGCGGGGCCATCGATCCGGGACAGCTCGTGGAGTCGTGCCCGGACGGCGACCGGGGTGGTCCGCGCCGTGACTAGTGCGTGCGGGAAGTATGCGAGTGTGCACTCCACGGTCGAGTCGTGATCTCCGCATGCCGGTTCCTGGCTTGCCCCGATTTCCAGAGCGGCGTGGCAAGGCCATGGGAACGGCCTTGAGCCCTTGGATCTCCAGCCTGTCCATCGCGCGACGAGCTCGTCAGGAGTGACCATGGTTGCGTGCTGCTCGAGCCATGCGTTGGTGGCAGTGCCTAGGGCTGCTTCTGAGATCAGGACCGCGCCGACTCCGGCTCACGGCCTGCACAAGCGAACCAAATGTGCGTCGGGCTGGGAGATTCCGGCCGCGTTGATGATCGCGACTTCCCGCTGCACGTGTCGAGGGCCGACCTAAAGCCGTCCGACGACGCGCCGGGGTGCGATCGGTTCGCCAGCCCCCTACGACGTTGCGGTTCTTCAGCGGACGGATCGTTCGCCGTCATCACACTCCCCGATGGGCCTAGGCACCGGCGGGGTGAGGGTGAAAGGGCGATGGGCTTCTAGGGCGAAGAGTCGAGACGTAGTCACGTGAGTCGCTTGACGGCTTCGTACAGGACGCCGTGCTTGCTGAACATCAGGTTCTCCACCGATTCCGCGAGTCCCTGGTCGGTGATGAGGACACCGAACTCCACGTTCCGGTTCTCCGCACTGTAGGAGAAGTTCGCACTGGTGAGCAGGAGCACCGAGTGGTCGATGACGACGAACTTCGCATGACTGACCACCTGCTTGCCTGATGCGAGGGTGGCGGACCGGTACACGGTGGCCTTGGGCATCTGCTCCTTGATCTTCTCGGCGTCAGCCTTGTCGCCATCGACGTAGAGCGTCACCTGGACACCCGGCTGCTCCGATGCCTCGCGAAGCACCTTCCACATCTGCGAGGTGGGCTCGAAGTTGTAGGTGGCGCAGGTGACGGCCAGGCGAGCACCCCGAACCAGGGTATGGAACTGACTCGTCAGGTGTCCGACGTCGGCCTCGTTGCCCGGCATCGTCCAGACGGGCGTGATGTCTCGCTGCACTGACTTGGCTCCGGCGATCGCCCTCAGGACGTCTACTGCCCTCTGTGCGTCCTGGTGCCCCAGGCTGGCGGCGGCCATCAAGCCCTGGACATGCTCGCGGCGGGATGCATTCACTTCGAGGAGTGCCTTCTTGACCTGCTCGCCGGCTGCCAGCATGGACGCCATCCCGCTGGCCTCCGCGGAGGTGAGGTACTCGCCGAGCGCCGACGTTGGGTCAGAGCTCATCGATTCCACCGAAGTAGCCGACTGCCTGCTCACCGGCCGATGAAGGCAGCGTGAGAAGGAAGCGCCTGTCCAGGAACCTGTTGGCCTTCTCGCACGACGTCTCCGACGCGAAGGCACAGCAGTGGCAGGCCGCTCCGTGGAGGAAGTCCTCGGGATCGCTCGGGGTTCGCATGGCGCAGACCGGGTCCGATGAGCATCGAGCCGCACGTCGAAGAGCGGAAATCATCAACGGTCCCAGGCGCTTTGGCTCGGCGAGTGCGACAAGCCCTCCCAATGTCCCCTCGCTGTCCGAGGCCGTCGTCCCGATGAAGAGGCCTGCGGCGGGCTCGCGCTCCGGTGCTGCGGGCCACGCGTAGATGCGCTCGGTCAGGCTCGCGGCCCCGTAGCCCGACTTCATCGCCATCTCCCTGATGAGCGAGTGCGACAGGGTGTGCAGCAGCCAGTAGCGCGGTGCCGGAAGCCTCGTGTCAGGGTCGACGCTCTTCGCTGTCTCCGAGAATCGGCGCCTGAAGTTGCGTCGATGGGCCTCACGATGCGCCTGCCACAGCTGGGATTCCTGAATGCCCTGCTCCCATGCGGCGACTCGATCGAGGTCGAGTTGGATGAAGATTCCCTCGCCTCGGTCCTCGGTCGCGGGCACCCATGTTGGCCTGCCGTTGCGGGTGAGCTTGACGAGCCTGCTGGCCAGGTCGCCCGCGCGTTCCATCTCGTCGAGCCGGGTGAATCCGATGAAGGCATTGACGCGCTTCATCTTGTCGACGCCCACCACCCGCGCCACCAAGGGCTTCAGCTCGGGTGCGACCGACATCTCGGTGACCATGAGGCCGCTGGCGTTCTGCTGCTTGGGGAACAACGACGGACGTTGCAGGTACTCCCATTCGGGAACGAGCAACTCAACCGGGTCCCACGCCGCAAGCCGCTCTTCACGCTGGTCGTCCGATGCCGGGGCAAGGATTGCGTCGATGATCGCCTGGAGGTCTGGGTCGGAGAGGTGCGTGACGTCGATCTTCCGCACGTCGGCGAAGTCTCGAATCGTGGCGAGGTTGTCCTGGTATCTCTCGAGCTTCTCCATGCCGATTTCGCCGCGGATCCGCGCCGCGAGGACGCCCTTCTCCTCCGCCTCGGTGCGCGGCATGACGATGATCGACTGAGTTGAGGCGAACCAGAGGTTCGACGCCCCCATCATGATGAGCGCTGGGCGCGCAGCGCACTTCGTCTCGTACATCTCCAAGTGCGGGTGGCGCCCGCGGCACTTCTGCGGCAGCTTGTCCCGTCCGACGGACCCTTGCGCCTCGGACATTCCCCGCTTGGCGCCGCATGCCGAGCACTCGATCATGGATCCGACGCTCTTGCCGAGGTTGGCGTCGCGCATCTTCAGGTCTGGGCTCTCGGCGACGGCGCAGCCCTTGCCGCGGTGCACCCAGAGGTTGTACGGGAACTCGTCCAGGTGCCCGTTCGTGCAGGTGAGCAGGTGCTGCGCGGGAACCGCGGGGCTTTCCTTTCCGCGCTTGCTGCCGGCACCGCCGCGCCCCGGGCAGCCTCGATGAGCGAATTGCGCGAGATCCGGTCGGAAAGGATGCGTATTGCTGTAGTGGAATCTGGAGAGCGGTCCGAGGTAGTCGCATCCGGTGCAGCGCAGCCACTGCGGGAACACCCTGGCAGGCACGCCGAGGTCGGAACCCTCCTTGGAGGACGATCCCTGCTTGGGCTGCCATGGGTACGGACGCAGCGAGTCGACCTGCTTGCCCAGGTGCAGCCGCACGACATCGAGGAGCCGGGGCTCGACGACGCTCGGGATGTTCTCCCTGCGGGCCCAGATCTTGTCCCAGTCGTCGAGGCCCGCCGGCATGACCGAGAAGCCGGGAAGGTCCATGATCGAGCCCGGGCCGTACGTGTAGAGCAGCGCTGACGGACGCGCGGATCCGACCTTCGCCCGGTTCTTGACCGCCGCATCCTCGGCATCGGCCAGCGGATCCAGGTCGGGCCCGATCCCTGCGATCACCCCTTCGGCGAGGCCTTCCATGCTGATCAACGACTCGCTCATGAGCCGTCCTCCTCTCCGGTGGGCATATTCCAGCCGGGCGCGGCTTCGGGCGCGAGGACGAACAATCGGTTTTGGACGGGACTGACGAGGATGTTGATCTCCGGCTGGACTTCTCGCATCGAGTTCGCGACGACGAACGGCGCCTGGCTGTTTCCGCCCGCCGAGGCCCGATGGTTCTCCGGGCTGACGAGCAGCGGCATGAAGGCATCGCCGTCACCGGTTCGCTCGTAGACGAGGGTCTTGCTCATTCCGATCGCGAGGGCAGCGCGTTCAGTCCAGCGGTCGATCTTGTTCACGATGAGGTCGTTGGCTCGCTTCGTCGCATCCTCGCTCTGGGCAGCGGCCGCGATGCGTGCCTTGAGCCGGATCGCGAGGGCTTCGACGGCGAGCCGCTGGTCCTTGATCTTCCCGGCGTTGCGCTCCGGCGACAGGCCGTCCGCGTGCACGGCCTGCAGGACGCGAACGGCGCTGATGAGCAGGCCGTCCATGCCGCGGTCCAGTGCGGTCGGCGAGAACGGGGTGACCGACAGCGCCTCGACCTGCGCATAGAACGTCTCGTGGTAGTGCCGGAACTGCTCGAAATGGGCAAGGTCGCGTGGGCGTGCCCAGTTGCCGAGAGAGACGACGAGCCCCGGGCGGGCGTCGTCGCGGCCGACGCGCGATGTGGCCTGGATGTACTCGGCGGTGTTCTTCGGCTGCCCCACGACGAGCATCAGCCCGAGTCGCTGCACGTCGACGCCGACCTGGAGCATCGAGGTGGCCAGCACGACGTCGTAGGGCGCGTCCGGGCGCTTGGCGGGCGTGCCGCCGGCCTTTATGAGCGCCATGCGGGCCTTGAACGCTTCGTTGGTGTCGACGTCGACGTCGAACTCGAGGCCCAGCCGGTCCAGGGTCCGGCCGATCTCCGAGGATGCGATGCGCGATGTCAGCTCGCCGACGTTGAGGAAGCCGAATGCAGCCCCCAGCCGAACGGGGAAGCCCGACCCCCTGCGGGGCCGCTTCACCCGGTTCTGGATGTCGTCGCCCATGTAGCGCGCCATGCCCGCCAGTTCGCGCGTTGCGTTGAAGTACCCCACGAGAGTCATGTACGGGTCGGCTGCTGCGCCCGCCCGGTCGTACAGCAGCTGCCCGGCCGAGAGCAGGATCTCGGCGACGCGGATCTCGGCGCTGGACAGGCGCACGCCCTGCGCGCTGACCCCGAGGTAGAGCCGCCCGGGGTGCTCTCGGTCGACGCGGACCTCTTGGGAGAAGTAGGTATCGGCGACATCGAGCACCTGCGGCGGGAAGACCTCGACGTGACGCCCATACAGCCCGCGCACCTGCTCGTGGGCGTTCCTGACCGTCGCCGTCGATGCGACGATGAGCGGACGGACAGGCAACCCCTCCGGTGTCTCCCACGAGCTCAGCGTCTCGACGGCGACCTCGAACAGCCCGACTGCGGTGCCAAGGGCACCGGTGATGAGGTGCAGTTCGTCCTGGATGATGAGGTCGACCGGGCGGAGCCGGCCGACGGGCTGGACGGACGCCGCGGGATGCCCCTGCTTGGTTGCCGGATGCGTCGTGGTGATGTCGCACTTCGCGTAGTCGGCGTGCACGTATCCGTGGCGTCCGCACCTTCGGCCCACGTATCCGAAGAGCGACGCCGCCTCCCCCTCTCGGGCGAGCCGGGCGAACTTGTCGACGGTCGCGATCACGAACGTCGGCGTGAGCCGGTAGATCTCCTCGTCGACGGTCAGCACTGGCAGGCCCTCGGGCACCGATCCGCCCTTGGAGAACGGGCAGCGGGCGAGCTCGTCACCGCAGTGCACGTAGACCCGGCGGTTCACGGAGTCGGTCTTGACCTGCGCCGCGGTGATCGGGGTCCCGCACCACGGGCATCGCTGAATCTGCAGGACAGTCAGGCGGTGCGACCCGTACTCGTTCGCCCTCGCGAGCTGCTCCTCGGCCTCCTCGAAGCGCTTGGGGCTCACGTCGGTGCCGACCCAGAGCCCGATCCGGAACGGCTCGGTGCCCCAGGTCTCCTCCGATTCGCGGCGTGCCAGTTCGGCCGCGCATACGAGGGCGGTCGCGCGCTGGAACTGCTGCGCGGTGAGAAGGCGGAGCGTGTAGCGCATGAGCACTGCGACGCCATCGCTGCCCGACAGCGG
>WLOY01000142.1 GCA_009699015.1 Actinomycetota bacterium
ACGTCCCGCACCCGCAGCCCGCCGGCCTCGCCCCACCGCAGCCCGGTGAGCACCATGAACAGCAGCAGGTTCAGGTAGTGGTCGATGGTGTGCTCGCGGAGGTCCTGGAACTGCCTGGGCGACAGGAATACCCGCTCGACGTCGTCCGCCGCGGTGCTCCTCGGCGCCATGCCGGTGACCGGGTTGTAGGCCACGAGCCTGTCGAAGTCGTCGTTCATCGCGACGTCGAACGCGGAGGAGACCAGCGCCATGATGTTCTTCACGGTCTTCCCCGACAGCGTGGAGCCGGTCGGCGTGCCTGTGGGCGCCATCACCGGCTTTGCCAGCATCCAAGCCCGCCAGTCGGCGACCGCCATGGCGCGGGTGCCCTCGGCCTTCGGCTTGAGCTGGCGGATGACGTAGGCGGCGTCGAGGTCGCCGAAGTACGGGTCGACGTGGTCGCGCACGTAGGCGGCATACTGCTGCAGCGTTCGCGGGCGCGCCGTGCACGTCTGTATGTACTGGCGCACCAGCTCTCCGACGCTGACACCGCTGGGTTCACGGCCAGGCGGAGGCGGCAGCGACGGGTCCGTCAACGGGAGCCCCATCGGGTCGGCGACCGCACCCGCGGCGACGGCCCGCTCGCGCGTGGCCCGCGAAGTGGTGTCGTCCTCGGCGAGCACATCGACGACCGGCTCCTGGTTCACGAAATCGAGAGCCGCCGGCCAACCAGCCAAAGCCACCAGTTCCAGGAACGCCTCCGCGTCCGCGCGGGTGTCGTACGACGGCCCCTTGGCCTTCACCCCCTCCACGCGGTCGATCACGACGTAGCGGCGGCGGCGCAGTTCGATCCAAGCCATGGCGGTTCCTCTCGGTCGGGTACGACCGGGACTGTCCGGAGTCTCCAAAACCGTCACTCACCCTGCTGCGGCTACGCCCCGTGTGGGAGGCGGTCGATGACCGCTCCGCCGTTGCCCCCACGAACGTGGGGGCAACGTGGGGGCAACGTGGGGGCAGAATCGCCCCCGCAATGCAAAAGGCCGTTGCAGCGCAACGGCCTTTGTTGGGGTGAGTGACGGGACTTGAACCCGCGGCGTCCTGGACCACAACCAGGTGCTCTACCAGCTGAGCTACACCCACCATGCCCGGCACCTGTGCTCTCGCACGTTCACCGGCCATCTCGCTTACGCGAGGGCATCAGGATAGCCGATGGCCGGGCTCGCCGTAATCCGGCCACCGGCAGGTCTCGGGGAGGTCAGCCCTGATGGTCGACGACATGGTTGCCGCCGAGGGCCTTGGCGGTCGCGGAGTCCGGCCCGGGCTGCTCGACGAACACCGCAGCGCGGTAGTAGCGCAGTTCGGCGATCGACTCCCGAATGTCGCCCAGGGCTCGGTGATTCCCGGTCTTCTCGGGTGAGGAGTAGTAGACCCGCGGGTACCAGCGCTTGCTGAGCTCCTTGATGCTCGAGACATCGATGAGTCGGTAGTGGAGGTGGGCGTCAAGGCTTGGCATGTACTTCGCGAGGAAGCCGCGGTCGACGTAGACGCTCGATCCCGCGAGCGGGGCCTTGCGCTCCTCGGGCACGTGCTGCTTGACGTAGGCGAGGACCTGCTGCTCGGCGTCGGCGAGGCTGATGCCGCCTGGGATCGCGTCGAGGAGGCCGGAGACGGTGTGCATGTTCACGACGAACGGGTCCATTGCTGCGAGCGGGGCGTCATTGGGCTTGACGACGAGACTGATGCCGGCGTCGATCTCGGTGAGGTCGGACTCGGTGACGATGCAGGCGATCTCGACGATCTCATCGGACGCCACGCTCAGGCCGGTCATCTCGCAATCGATCCAGACAAGTCGGTCGTTTGCGGCCATGGGGGTGAGTCTATGGGACGAGCCAGCGCACCAAGTCCGACTCGGAGACGATGCCGACGAGTCGGCCCGCCTCGTCGATGACGGGCACGGCCTCGACACTGTGATCGATCATGAGCGCGGCTGCCCTGCTCGGGTGATCGCCGGGCAGCACCTTTAGCTGAGTCAGTCGACGGATGACGTGGCGCACGGTCCTGGCCTGGAGGTGCTCGGGGGTCGTGGGAATCTCTGCGAGCACATTGCGGTCGCTGATTACTCCGAGCGACGACCCGTCGATGTCGAGGACGACGAGATGCCGTAGGCCGGAGACGAAGAGCAACTGCCAGGCGTCCCACAACGTGGCATCGGCCTCGACCGTGAGCACCGGCGTGGACATGACCTCGTCGATCCGTGCGTGGGGTGCCACGGCGGTGATCGACGGATTCATGCTGCGCTCATGGCTGACGGGTGCCCGGAGACAATGGCGACTGGTACTCGGGCTTGGTGGAGCACTCCGTGGCTGACCGAGCCGAGCACCGCGCCCATGACCTGGCCGTGGCCCCTCGTGCCGACGACGACAAGGGATGCATCGGACGAGGCTTCGAGGAGGGCGTTCTTGGCTGCGCCCCGCACGAGTACCTGCTCGACCACCACGTCCGGGTAGTCCGCCTGAAATCCGGTGAGTGCCTCCGCGGTGAGGCGCGCCTCGTCGTCGGCCACATCCGGAAGGGCTGTCGGTGCCGAGGCATTCGGCACGACGAGCAGGTCGTATGCCGGCACCTCCCAGGCGTGCACGGCGATGAGTCGCCAGCCGTGGCGGCTGGCCATGTCGAAGGCGAAGTCGATTGCGGCCGATGAGCCGGGGCTCCCGTCCATCCCGACGACGACGGTCTTGGCGCCCGGATCGGGGAGCGACCTGATGACGATGACCGGACTGAGCGAGTGGGTCGCGACCTGCGTGCTGACGGAGCCGAGGAGCAGGCCCTTGAACCCGCCTTGCCCGCGCGATCCGACGACGACCATGGTGGCCTGCTGGGAGGCGCCAATGAGGACCCCGCTCGGGGACCCGACCGCTATGTGGGTGCGGATATCCGAGGCCGGGAGGGTGGCGGCGATCTCGTCGAGTTCGGCTAGGGCCCCCTCGCGGATCTCCGCCATGATGTTGAGGCCGACCGGCATGGACGGGCCGAACGATGAGGAGCCGACGGGTGGGAGGACAGCGTGGACGAGGGTGAGCCCGCGTCCTCGATCGGCTGCCTCCCCAGCCGCCCAGAGCGCCGCCGTCCGCGACTCAGGGCTGCCGTCCACCCCCACAACGATGCGACCGGCCCACAGGTTGTCATCCATAGGCCAAGGATCGACGGTTGGGAACTCCGTTGTGAGGGAAGAGTGTCCTGAACGTTGAGGACCTAGGTCCCGTGCATGACAGGCATCCGGGGAATCCGCACGGATCACTGCTTGGACGTGACGCCAGCCGATAGCCTTGCGCGCATGGCCGAGCTCGTCTACCGACCCGTGATCTTCACTGCCAAGGCGCTGTTCGCCGGGCTGGGCATCCGCTTCGACATCGTGGGCCTCGACCGCATCCCGCCGGTCGGCGGCGCGATCATTGCCATCAACCACACGAGCTATCTCGATTTCGCGCTCGCTGGACTGCCCGCGGAGTATGCGGGCCATCGACTCGTGCGGTTCATGGCGAAGGACGCGATCTTCCGCCATCCGGTCGGCGGACCGCTCATGCGGGGGATGAAGCACATCCCGGTCGACCGCGAAGCCGGATCCCAGGCCTTCCGCGATGCGGTTCGCGAGGCGAAGGCCGGCGAGCTCATCGGGGTGTTCCCCGAGGCGACGATGAGCCGGTCCTTCGAGGTGAAGGACATCAAGAACGGGGCGGTGCGGATGGCGATCGCAGCCAATGTGCCGCTCATCCCGATGATCGTGTTCGGCGGTCACCGCATCCTCGGCTACGACCGCAAGGACTTCTCCCGGGGCAAGACAGTGGCGATGACCCTCGGGGAGCCGATGCACCCGAAGCGCGGAGACGATGCCGAGGCGCTTACCGTCGAATTGCGCTCGCGCATGGCAGATCTTCTTGACCAGACGCTCGACCGCTACCCGGCCCCGAAGGCCGGCGAGGATCCTTGGTGGCTGCCGAAGCGGCGGGGTGGCACGGCCCCGACCCTCGAGGAGGCCGAGGCGATCGAGGAGCGGATCCGCGCGGAGAGGGCGGCGCGACGGGAAGGCGATGGATATCCCGTGTAGGAGGAGGTAGGCCCGGACATAGTTGTTCTTCCTGACCGTGGGGGGGTCGCGGAGCAGGGGATCTTCATTAGTGTCGTGGGCAGTAGGTGAGCGCGAGTGGGCCAATCGTCCGACTCGAGGGGGGGGGGGGCTCATTGAGAAGGTCGGGATCGTGGTCATTGGGGGTCGTGGCGCCGATTTCCGGAATTGCGCTCGTCCTGGGCGCTGACGCAGTCGAGGGTCCCCGGACGGCCTATGTCGGAGTGCTCGTCGTGGTCCCGATGTTCGCCGCCGTGTTCGCGGGGCCTGTCGTGACAGCGTGCATCGGAGCGGTCACCTGGCTCGCAGCGCTCACTTTCGGCATGACCGTGTCCGGAGGAAGCGTCCAGGCCCAGTCGCTTCGACTCGGCGTCATTGCGATTGTCTCGATCCTCGCCATCGCCGCCTCGGCACTGCGCCTGCGGCAAGAGCACCGCCTCACGCTGGCCGAGCAGCAGACAGCGACCATCGCTGAGGTGCGAAGACTGTCCGAGACCGACGAATTGACCGGGCTCCTCAATCGCCGAGGGCTGCTGAAGGCCATGGGCAGGACCGAAGGGTTTGCCGAACGCATGGTCGCCCTCATTGACATCGACAACCTCAAGCAGGTCAACGACTCATACGGGCATCAGGTCGGCGACCACTACATCACTGCGGTCGCGCGACGGCTTTCGACCTCGCTTGCCGGCACGGATCTCATCGGTCGATGGGGCGGCGACGAGTTCCTCATCATCCTTGAACTGCCGGAGTCCCGCTCGGGGCCGGTTCTGGACCGAGCGCGGGCAGCAGTCATGTCCAACCCGGTCGGGGTTGGCGATCACCGCCTGCCGGTATCCGTTTCGGTCGGACTGGCCGACTGGCCGGCCCACCAACCGCTCGACACTTCCCTGGCACTTGCTGATGCAGCGCTCCACGAGGCCAAGTCCGCTGGCCGTAACCGCACGTCCTATGAGAGGTGAGTCCGAGTGTCGACTGAGCGTGTCCAGCCCGAGCCCACGAGCACTTCGGCCGCCCATGCGCAGTTCGGGGGGCGTGTTGCACCGCTCCCTGACCGGATTGAGCGACTTGGGCTCCTGGCACAGACCCTTATGTTGAACCCGTCCTGGGATGACCTGACCAGGCTCCTCGTGCTGAGGATCTTCGACGGCTGGAGATGCAGTGGCGCGGTCGTCTTCACTCCGGTGGCCAATGGATCCCTGTCCCTCCTTGCCTCCTACGGGTACCCCGAGTCGCAGTTGCAGTCGCTCGCGACCGTGCCCCTTGAATTCGACGCGCCCCTTCCCCGGGCGATGAGCACCGATGAGGTGGTCTGGTTCCCGGAGGTCATCGACGTCGTTGAGGCAACCGGACGCGTGCCCATCTCGCTCGCCGACTCCAGCGGTCTCATCCTCGCTCCGTTGACGAGGCTGGGGATTCCGCTCATGGTGGTCGCGTTGTCCTTCCGCGATGAACTGCCGACGAATCCGGCGAGCGGGCCGTTCGTCGCGGCGGTCAAGAGCCTTCTCGAACTCCACCTCGGCCAATCCGAGTATCGCCGCTCGGATGGCCGGGCGCCTGTGCCCGGGGATTCCGCTGACGACCGGCCTTCGCAGCTCTTCGACGTCAGCCTGTCAGCACGTCAATTGCAGGTCCTGACCCTCCTCGCGCAGGCCAAGACCAACAGGTCGATCGCCCTGGACCTCGGCTATAGCGAATCGACCATCCGCCAGGAGACCCTCCGCCTGTATCGCGCCCTGAATGTGAACAGCCGGTCCGATGCGGTCTCAGCGGCCGCCTCCATCGGCCTCATCAGCCCGGGGCAGTAGTCGGTCAAAGACCGGTCCGCGTGGTGGCGCTGACGGGACAGCAGCGCTTCCGTGCCGGAGATTTGGGGTGCCGAAGGGCATACGTGTGCTGGCGCGTCCTTCGCTTTCGCGGGCAACGTACCCCCCGTGACCCCTTGCGGGGGGTACGTTGCTGCCATTGGTCCCCGCCGAAGGTTTCGCCGGATCCCGGGCCATGGGGACGGGGGCGGGGCATGCGGGGGTGGCAGAGCGCCATCACGGTCAAAGGCGTGCGCATCGAAGCCTTCTACCACCGGTATCACTGCACGGCTGAGCCTGAGCGCATCGCCGGTGAGATCCTCTCCCGCCCGGAGGGCGTCGAGAACATCGAGGAGTTCTTCGCATCCCTGTCCTGGGAGGAGAGCATGCAAATCCTCGAGTGGCAGTTGCGGGTGAAGGAGACGCTCTCTGTCGCCTGCAAGGCGCACTGCTCGCTGAACGTCCACAACTCAGTCCTGGTGAGCGGCCCCCAGCGGGCGGCACTCACCGCGCTCATCGCCGATCACTCCAGCCCGATGACCCTTGAGTTCACCGAGACGTTTCCGATGCCAGCGACCGAGATCTCGAACGGATTCCTGCGCGATATCCACGACCTCGGGCACACGACAGCCCTCGACGACTACGGCTCCGGGCTGAACAGCCGGACCCTCCTCACGGACTTCGACTTCGACATCATCAAGATCGATCGCTCCCTCGTCCTCGAGCTCGACACCAGCGTCGAGATGCAGCACGAGCTTCAACGCGTGGCAGAAGTCCTCGCGGGCTTGGGTAAGGGCCACGTCATCGAGGGCGTCGAGACCATCGAGGTATTCGACATCCTCGAATCAGCCGGCTTCACGACCTTCCAGGGCTTCTTGTTCCTCCCGCCGATCCCGGTCAGCGAGATGCTCGACGGGCTCTGATCCGCGCGCGGGCTCCCCGTGCTAGCCGGACATTGATCAGGCATGGACCCGGCTCGTCAGGCATCCGCCACCCCGGACTGCGAGATTTTCATAGCCGGGTGGAAAGGCTCCACCCGTCGCTGAATACGGGGAGTGAAAACGCATGAAGACTCTGTTGCTCAAGGCACGCGTTCGCAGCATGCAGGACCAGGGCGCCACTGCAGTCGAGTACGGCCTGCTCGTCGCTGGTATCGCCGTGGCGATCGTCGTCACGGTGGGACTCGTAGGCGGACAGCTCAACACCCTCTTCAACACGGTTGTCACCGCACTGCAGTAGTCGGTCACCGATCAGTCACCTGATCGTGCCAGCCCCGCGCGCCAGATGGCGCGCACGAGCCCGACGGCAAGCCGGGCGATATCCGTTCAATAACCGAGCAGTTCCCGTCGCGGGAGGCAAGCACATGCATACGAGACGGGAACATTCGAGCAGGGGGGCCGCGGCCGTGGAATTCGCGATCGTGGTTCCCCTGCTCCTCCTCATCCTGCTCGGCCTCATCGACTTCGGACGGATGTTCTTCGTTCAGGTGAGCCTCAATGCCGCGAGTCGTGAGGGCGCGCGGGCGAGCTCGCTGGGCCGGACCGCCGCCCAGGTCACCCAGGTCGTGCAGGCCAGTTCGCCGGACACGGCCCGGCTCAGCTCGCTCGGCGCGGCTTCGACCCTCACCGTGCCCGCTCCTTCTGCGTGTCCTGCCACGCCCACGGCCACCTCCACGACCGCCGTCACGGTGTCGGTGCCATTCACGTGGATCCTGCCGGTCGACCTGCTCCGCTTCTATGACCCGGGCAGCTCCCGTGCGGACACGCTTACCTTGGACTCGAGGTCGGAGATGCTATGCGTCGGATAGTCGTTGCACGCCAACGTTCAGGGCGCAGTGGGGCTATGCGCGATGACCGCGGGGCCGTCGCCCTGCTCGTCGCCCTGCTCCTCGGTGCCGGAGTGCTCACCGGATTGCTCGGCTTGGTGGTCGACGGCGGTCGCATGTTCGCCGAGCGCCGGGTCGTCCAGAACGGCGCGGACGCCGCAGCCCTCGCCGTCGCCCAGAACTGCGCCCTCGAGCGACCTGAATGCTCGACGCAGACCAACGCCAGGACGGTCGCCGGCACCTTCGCGAACCTCAATGCATCCGATGACGGGCGTACGGCGGTCGATGAACTCTGCGGCTCCGCCCCGCTGGCGGCCTGCCCATCACTCGGCACTGCTCCGAAGTGGAATGATTGCCAAACCGCGGTCACCGGCAACTACGCGCGGGTTCGAACGCGCTCTGAGGACTCGTCCGGATCTGGCTACTTCCTCCCGATCTTCGCCGGGGTGCTGAGCGGTGGCAGCGGCAGCCAATTGTCAGTCGGTGCCTGCTCCCAAGTGAAGTGGGGCGGGGCAAGCTCCGCTCCGATCCAGTTCCCGTTCCTGCTCCCCGCCTGCGCACCGCTGCTCGCCGAGGGCCTGAAGGTCATCGAGGACTTCGATCCGAACGATCCCAGCACCTCCTGCACTGTCAACGGGATCACCTATGACCCGGTGACGAAGGGGTTCGCGTTCGGGACCCTTCCCGGCGCGAATACGGACTGCGTGACCACGGTGACCGTTGACGTGGGTGACGTGATCGACGTTGAGACCTCGCTGACCCAGGTGTGCGGCACGAAGATCGACACCGTCCTTGACCCGATCATCGATGCGGGCAATCCGATCATCCTGCCCGTGGTGGGAGCGCATACACGCACCGGCCAAGGGCAGTACGACTTCACAGTCCTGTCCTTCAAGAGCTTCACGCTCATCGGATACAAGCTCAAGAACATCTCCGGCGGCACTGCCCCGACCGGCGGATGGCGCTCCACCGCTTGTGGCGCGAGCGCCAAGCGGTCGTGCCTTTACGGCTCGGTCGGCACCGATGTGGTGATCGGGGATGTCGGTGGACCGGACGACTTCGGCGTGCGTGCCGTGCAGCTCCTCCCATGAGACATACCCGACCTGCTGATCCGAAAGGCAACACGGCGCAGTCACCGGCGGCGCCGCACCCAACGAAGGTGAGCGTGCAACTGTGAACAGACCCATCATTCCCATAGTGATCGCCGTGGTTCTTGCGACCGGGGCCGGCCTCGCTGTGTTCTTGTTCGCGAGCTCATCGGACTCCCGCGCCGTTGCGGACCAGCAGCCGGTGAGCATCATCGTGACGAACGCGTTGGTGCCCGCCGGCACCACGGTCGGGGATGCAATCGATCAGGGTCTCGTGGAGAGCACTCAGGTTCCTGAAAAGCTCGCTCCTGCGGCCGCGATGCAGTCGCTCGATTCGGCGAATCTGAGCGACGTTGCCGTTGCGGACCTCCCGCCGGGGCAGGTGATCCTTGACGGCTCGTTCGCGCAGGAGCTTCCGGACGTGACCCCGCTCCAGGTACCGGAGGGCCAGATGGCGGTGTCGGTGCTCCTCGAGGACCCGGCGA
>WLOY01000143.1 GCA_009699015.1 Actinomycetota bacterium
CGGGAGCGCGTACCTATCGATTCTCGGCCACCGCAGGTGGCTTCGGGAAGGGCGAAGTGGGCGAGGACGTCGGCCTGCTTGTGCGCATACTCTTTCTCGACGATGATCCCTGTGCGGTAACGAGTCGACTGCACTCGGCCATTCCCCATTGGAGCCAGGGCTCAATCGGTGAGGAGGACATCCTCTTAAGTTCGCCCTTCAAGTCCATCAGGCCGTGGGAGTGGGACTGGTTCGACAATTAGGAAGCGGCGCGCCCAGCTGGAAGTTCCACCGTAGAGACATGGTTGGCAGTAGCCCAGTTCCTGAAACGTGCCGCGGACTCATGATCTTCGGTGCTGAGTGACGTCTCCGACGAGTCTGCGATGGATGCTTCGCGTGGCGAATGACCAACGACCGCCCCGCTTCGCGAACGCGTCGACGTAGAAGTTCGCAGTGATCGCTGTGATCGCGTCATCAACCGACGCCTGCTGAAAGACCGTAATGTAGCTATGAGCGCGAGCCGCCTCAAGATTGCCATCGATGACCACATCGATGTTCGAGACGACGTGCTGCGTCCTTGGAAGCCCGTCGTAGAGGATGACGTTCTCCTCAAACCAGGTTCGGATTTCGGTGGCCCCCTTGCGGCCAAACCACTCGCCCTCAGCAAACAAGTCGGCTACCGCATCGAACGCGCCGAGATCGATGAGCCGTGCATACTCGTGGATCAGATGCTCGATTGCCCGCACATCGGAGCAGGCCGAGCATGGTCGTCCGTCCGGCATGCCCTCGTCCTAGCTGATCGACTTGCCGACTGGACCGGTCCCGCCACCCGAAGCGGGCATGAGAATTAGGCCGATGCCTCCATCGACCGCCAGATCGATGCCTGTGATCTGAGAAGCGCGAGGACCTGCCAGGAAGAGGATCGCGTTGGCAACTTCGTCGGCGCTCCCCACCTTGCGAAGGGGAATCATTGACTCCCGACGCCGCCGATTCTCTTGCTGCTCTGGGCTCCCACCCCCGAAGGCATTCATTGTGAGTCCCGTGATGGTGGGCCCAGGTGACACCGAGTTGCAGCGAATGCCATCCGGACCCCATTCAAGGGCCATCTGCCGGATGAGCATCATCAGAGCAGCCTTGCTGGCACTGTATGCGCCAAGCGGTGGAGTGGGAAACGTGCCGGAAATAGAGGCTGTGGCAACGATCGAGCCCCGTGAAGCGCTCAACAGGTCGTGAGCCTCTCGGCCGAGTTGCCATGTGACGCGTGCATTCAGCGCCATCGTGGCGTCGAAACTCTCCACCGACATTTCTGTCAAGGGTGCAGGTGCCACCATGCCCGCGTTACTTATCAAAGCGTCCAGGCCCCCGAATTCAGCTCGGGCAACGGATACAGCGTGAGCGGGCCCGTCGGCCAACAACAGGTCGTACTCCACGACGACGGCGCGACCTCCCAGAGCGTCGACTTCGTCGGCGACCTGGGCAACGGAATCGACATCGCGGTCGACCAAGAGCAAGAGCGCTGGATCCTCAAGCGTCGCTTCGCGGGCCGCGCCAAGGGCGACTGCGCGCCCGATGCCGCTTCCGGACCCGGTGATGAGCATCTTCATGTTGCTGGCCTCGATTCAGGACGGGGGAGGGAGGGGGATATCTTGCGGGCTGCTTACGAAATAGCGAGCGATGACACGCTCGGTGAATCGCCACACTCCTTCGCGCCGTTCAGCCACATCGTGGTAGGTCCCGCCCACCAGGCAGATGTGGCCATCGCCGTAGCCCTCGCAGATGGCAAAGACGTCGGATCGACCGGTCGCGCGGTCGGGCCCGTCAAAGTCCACGGTCAGGTTGGTCGTCCAGTGCCAGGTGCGACTCCAGGCCTTAGCAACGCCCGCCTGCGAGTTGCGCAATTCCTCGGTGCCGTGAAACACACCTCGCCCACCGAGGATGTTCAAGGTCCCGTCCGCGTGCCAAAGGCCCATGAACAATTCAAGATTGCGGTGGTCCACTGCCTCGCAGTAGTGGGCCACGAGTGCCGCCACCGCCGTCCTTGACTCGATCTCGTCGAGCCTGTCTTCCAGGCTTCTTTCCGCCATCTTGCCTTCGCCCACTTTCCATTCCAGGCCACCGATGGCCAAATACATATCAATAACTATGTAAAGTAATCTAACGGGCGCGCCTGCGCAATGGTTTCCGCAAAGTCCGGCGCTGTCGGACTGACACCAATGAGTCCGCGGGATCTACCTCGTCACCGGAGCGGTACGGCCGTCGGGAGGCGAAAGGCTCTCGGCCGTCGGGGTGAGCCCGCGGGGAAGTGGAGTGCCTGATGTCGCGGTCTCAAGCCCAGCCAGTTGATGTCATCGCCTCCGCAACTCAATGATTAGGCCGAGGCCCTTCCGCGACATCTACACCACCGCTTACTTCACGAAGGCCGCCCACGGGCGGCTGCCCTCCTTCGAAATGGGCGACCTGACTGCCGCTGCGCCGCCGACTTGATCACGTCTATCTGCCCCACGCTCGCGCAACAGAAAGAGGGGGACGGCGCCTTGCTCCATCCCCCTCTCTCCGGCAACGACTACTGCACGCCGTACTTCGTGCACTGTGCTTTGAGTTCCTCCGTTGTGCAGATCTTCGCTGCTGTGGTGTAGCCATCCGCAACGACGTCCTTGACGCTTTCCGGGAAGATGGCTTGCGGCGTAAGCAGCACGCTCGGCACCTCGGCCCCGGTCTCGCTGTCCACGGTGACTGCCGTCGCAGCTGCGTCCGCAGCGGCGGTGTCTCCGCTGATGAGGGCGACCGCCAATGCTGCGGCCGCGTCTGCCTCCTGCCTGACGGCCTTGTAAACCGTCATGCACTGGGTGCCCATCAGCACACGCTGCAGACCCTCATCGGTTGCGTCCTGCCCGGTGACCGGGATCTTGCCCCCTTGGCCATTGCGCTCGAGAACCGCGGCGGCAGCGCCCCCGAGGCCGTCATTCGCAGACGCCACACCCACGAAATTGCCATTCGCCTTGGTGAACATCTGCTCGAAGAGCGTGCCAGCCTTCGTGTTGTCCCAGTCCGGAACCGACTGATCGGCAGCCGACGTGTAGCCCGCGTCCTCAATGGCCTGCTGGTACCCCTGTTGGAAGAGTGTCGCATTGTTGTCGGTCGGCGACCCGTTTAGAAGGGCAACTGGACCATCCACATCGCCATTCGCCTGCATACACTTGACTAGGCCCTCGCCCATCGCCGTCCCGACGGCCACGTTGTCGAACGACACGTAGTAGGTGGCACCTCCACCGAGGGTCAAGCGGTCGTAGTCGATCACCGGGACTCCTTGCGATTCGGCCTTAGCGATCACTGCAGCCGCCGATGGGCTATCGAGGTTGACAATGAGCAACACCGCACACCCCTCTGCGAGCATCTGATCCGCGATTGTCGCAAATTTCGCCTTGTCACCATTGGCATTCTGGATATCCGACTCCACGCCGGCTGCCGTGAATGCTTCCGTCAGGAACGTTCGGTCGGCCGTCTCCCAACGAGCCGATGACGCGGCGTCCGGCAGGATCACACAAGCCTTGCTGCCGGCGCCCATGGGAATCTCGACCGACTGCGCGCCCCCGTCGCCTGTCGACGCATCAGTCGAGGCGACAACGGCCCCATCTACCGGTGGAGTCGTCAGCCCCTGCCCCTTGGGGGTGCCGCAACCGGCCACCATCACCGTGGACACCGCTAGGGCTACGAGAGTCCCGATCATCTTGTTGGACATGGCTCCGGTCCTTTTCTGCAGGAAGTTCCTGCTTCTAATCGTGCTTGCTGGCGGCGAGAACGCGGGGAGAGCTATCGCCAACTGATCGACGTTCGCCGCTACAGGATGCCACACACGAGCAAGAATTCAAGGGGTTTGTTAACACAGTTATGGAATTGTCGCTAGGTTACCGCCATGAGAGCTATTGGCGTAACGGAATTCGGCGGCCCCGAGGCCCTGAAGGTGGTGGAATTGCCCATTCCCGATCCTGGGCCGAGCCAAGTTAGGATCCGGGTGACTGCCGCGGCCGTAAGCCCCGCCGACACTCTGCTGAGAGCAGGTGCCCTGGCCGCCCGCCTCGCCAAGTTCCCGCCGCCGTACATCCCTGGTATGGACGCCAGCGGTGTCATCGACGCAATCGGACCACATTCGGACGGCCGACTGGCTCTGGGGGATTCGGTCGTTGCGATCCTCATGCAAGCCAGCGCCTTGGGCGGGGCCTACGCGGACTACGTCATTGCACCGGCCGCCTCGGTGGTGCGCGCACCCGTGGGCGCCAGTCCCCCAGAGGCCTCAACACTGCTCATGAACGCACTCACCGCACAACTCACTTTGGATGCGCTGGCGCTTCGTCCAGGCGACTGGCTCGCAGTCACAGGCGCTGCCGGAGCCTATGGGGCTTACGTAGTCCAACTTGCATCGGCGGCGGGGATCAGCGTGATCGCCGACGCCAGCGCCGCGGACGAGGATCTCGTTCGCACCCTCGGCGCGACTCATGTGGTCCCTAGGGGCGATGGCTTTACCGCATCCGTTCGGGCCATCGCCCCCGACGGCGTTCCGGCATTGGCCGATGGTGCCCTGCTGACGCAAGCTGTTCAAGGGGCCATCACAGACGATGGTGCCATTGCAGTCCTACGCGGATGGACAGGGCCAGCCGAACGTGGCATCACGATTCATCCGATCGCTGTCGCATCCGCAAGTGCGGACACAGCGGCACTAGAGCGACTGGTCGCACGGGCGGAGGAGGGCATCGTGACCCTTCGCGTCGCCGACATCCTGCCTGCCGAGGAAGCAGTCGAGGCGCACCGCCGCATGCAGGCCGGCGGCGTGCGTGGGCGCATCATCCTCGACTTTTCCTGACAAGTCCGGGATCTGGCGGCGAACCGATTGGTTAGCTTAAGGCTCGCTTCGCTCGACTCTCAGGAACCGCACGATCTCTCCTAGACGAGCGAGACGCGGGCCGTCGAGACGAGGCCACCCCAAGGCACTGGGGCGTTACAGGACCACCCGAACCTCTACTGGGGAACGCATCTTGATACCCCGCGATCTTGGCACGTAGCCATCAGCAAGGTGCATCTCTGGGAATCTGTCGAGGAATGCCGTCAGGCTCGCCCGAATTTCAAGTTGAGCCACCTGTGCTCCTAGGCAGAAGTGGCGCCCGTATCCGAATGCAAAGTGCTCCCCGGTTCCCGTGAACGCAGACTCGTGATCAAGGTCAGTGCGGTGCATGTTGAATGTTTCGGGGTCGATGAACCGGCGTTCATCCCGGTTGGCCGAGGCCATGACAAGCATGACAAGGGATTCGGGCGGGATGTCAATTCCGGCAACAGACAGCGCGTCCGTCGTCAGTCGACCATTCATCTGCGAGGGCGGGGTGAAACGAAGGGTCTCACTGATTGCCGCCGCGATCAGCGTCCTGTCCTCTCGCACCTCTTCGAACCTTGCCCGATCTGACAACAGGTGCGTCAGGAGATTGGCAAGTGTGCGATCCGTCGTCTCCGATCCGGCGTTGAGCAGGTGCGTGGCATGGGTGATGACTTCCGTGTCCTCGAGAAACCTGCCATCGATCTTTGAGGTGGCCAGCAGCGAGATGAGATCTGCCCCAGGCGACTCTCGCCGGTATCGGACGAAAGGCGCTAAGTATTCAGCCAAGTCCCTGGTGGCCGCTACTCCTTCTGCATCGATGATCGGGTCTCGGGCTAGATTGGAAACAAATGCGGTCTGTGCGCAATACCAGCCATAGAAGCGTCCGTGATCCTCCTTGGGGAGAGCAAGCATGTCGGCAATTACGAAGACCGGGTAGTAGCGGCCAAATGCGCTGACGATGTCAACCTCATCTCCCGGCCGGAACCGGGCGAGAAGAAAGTCCAGTGTGCGTTGCACTGTCCCATCCAGAATAGCCGTGACGTTCGACTCAACAACCCCGAGCCAGTTGGACAGGCCGTGACCCCGAAAAGCCGGAGTGAGGAGGCCTCGCACCCGCGCGTGTTCTCTGCCATCCAACTGAAGCATCGTCCGCCCCATGATTGGCTCCAGTTGCCAAGCGTAGTTCTGGGTGCTGAACGCAGGGTTTCTGTAGCAAGCGCTCACGTCCGAATGCCGCGTTATGAGGTAAGCACCGACGCTTTCATCGAAGTGAACGGGGCTTCGCGCCCGTAGATCTCGATAGAAGGCATACGGGTCAAGCTCTACCTCGGGATCGAGAAGTTTCGGCAAGACGTCGCTATTCATGAGGGCTCCCCATCGAGGCGTTCCATTATTCTGCGCCCATATATCATTAGCAAGGCTAAACACTAATGCTGCTCGATCGGTTGCTGCCCGTCAAGCCACTCACCAATCAAGGCCAGGGCGCTTCCACTGAGCTGCGATCTCTACGAATCGCCAAAGCGCGATCAAGAGGGCGTCGTTGGTCGACGACACGAGGTTCGACCACCAAGTTGCGCGTCTGTCGGCTAAGGCACCGTCCGGCTCACCCAGCGATCCAATAGCGACATCCGCCCGTGTCGCTGAAATGCGCGCCTTGAGGCCCGGGCGTAGAGCTGCCTCGATGGCTTGCTCACGCCATCGGGGAGGAGCGACCGAATGACAGCCGTTGAGCCTTGCAGCCCCGCCTGCGGAACTGAGTCAAAAATTTTGCGGGCGAAGAGCTATTCAATTGTGCGTTGCCTCATGGCAAATTGACCGCGAAACTTGATCGGTACCTCATTAGAGAAGGCCCGTGAAATCTGTTTCCTTTCAAATGGCTTCGACTCAGACGCCCTCGCGGAAGCGGGGCAGGGAGCTGAGAATCAGCTGGGATGTCGCGGCTCGGTCTTATCCTTCGCGAGTTTGAGGAGCATGACCTGCCGGTCAGCGATCGCTCGGACAATCGCTGCGGGGTTCAGCGAGTCGCGGTACGGCAATACACCGGTTTCTTGCTCTGAACCAAGTCGTCGAAGCATTCGCTCGCCAGTCGACAAAGCCGGTTCAGCACTCGCAAATTTACGTCGGTGCAGTAGCGGTAAATGAACCCGTACTTGCCGACGATCCATTCTTTTCGACCAAGTGATGGTCCGATCGTTCATCTTGTATGGCCGGAATCTGGTGAAGGAGATCTTCAGTTCCCGGCCCAGGAGATGACCACATGCTCAAAGACTCGCTCCCAAATGACCCGAGGAATGACCGTCAAGAGGCCATTTGCAGGTCACTCAAGATCCACACATGATGTTGCCAACTCCCACGACCCCAGCACCTCCCGGGCTGGCATCCGGATGCCCTCAGCGTGACCGGTCATCGAACTGACCCATCGGGATGCCAGCCCGGGAGGTGCTCTCGTCCCATTGGTCTCTGGGTGCTTCGTCGTGAGTGGCCTTGACTGGAGTGCCTTCACGGTTGGGAGTCCTCTGGTGGTTCGTCGCGATGGCGTCCGTGGGTCCTCTCGTCTTCGCCTTCAATGCCTGATCCGACTGCTGTCCGTACCGGCCGCAATTGGCGCCGGTCGAACTTGCGAGGTACCGAAGAGGTCGTGCCGTTGAGTAGGTGACGGCCACCATGCAGGCGGCCCGGACCGGAAGGCGACCATGAAGAACGAATTCATGAACTCAACGAGGAATGCCGTCGTTCACCTGCGCAATCTCCAGCGCAGACACGCGAGAATCAAGGATCGAGCCGATGTTCGCCTTCAGGTTGCCCATGATCAGCATGCCCGTGACCTGGCGAGAGCGGAGCAGGTGGAACTCGAAGGATGGCAGCGCCTCATGGAGATCCCCGGGATGACGCCCGCGACCGCGGCAGCCGTGCTCGATGTGAACGAGTCCACCGTGAGTCGCTGGCTTGGCCGCTTCCCGAAGTCTGCTCCCATCTCGCAGCGGACCCGATCCTCCCAGACAGGCAAGCCATGAGCACCGTCGCGCTTGCGCCGCACACCGCGACCTTGGGCCTATCCCGCTCGCTGTTCACCGCCGAGGAAGTAGCCCAAGCCCTTGCGGTATCGGAGACCCTCGTTCGTCAACTGACTCTTTCCGGCGACATCCCGTGCCGACGCATTGGGCGCCTCGTTCGGTACGCCCAGGCGGATGTCGATGCGTTCGTCAGCCGATGCGATGAGCGCGGCTACTGACGAAGCAAATGCTGGACGGACGTCAGACCGGCAGGCAACACTGGGAGGCCATCACCGCGGCAACGAAGGAGCGACATGGGACGACGGCCGGGCGGTGCTGAGGGGTCCGTCCGCGAGCACCCAGCGGGGTCAGGGCTGTGGCAGGCGCGACTTCCCGGACGCATCGATCCGCATCGGCGTCCGATCGACGGGTCCTTCGCGACGCAGGCACTCGCGCGTCGGGCACTGAACGAGGCGATCGCCGACATTGACCGTGGCCGTCACATAAAGCCCATCGGGACGCCCGGTGCGCGCAAGCGCACCGTGGCAATGGTCGTCGAGGATTACATCGAGGACCGCAAGGCCGACGGCCTCGACCCAATCGCGAACAAGACCGTCATGGACTACCGCGAGGCGTTGCGCAATGTCATCAGCCACCCCCGCGCCAATCTCGGGCGTGTCCCGACGAGCAGGCTCGACAGTCCCGCGCTCGATCGCTGGCTGCGCGATCTCTCAATGGCCGGGATCAGCCATGGCCGGATCCACAAGGGCTACGCCGTCCTACGGGCAGCACTGGCATGGGAGGTGCGCAAGGGACGCCTCGGATTGAACCCGGCCCGCGAGGTACGGCGCACGAGCACCAAGCGCGGACGCAGCCGCCGGCAGACAAGCGACCCGGTGCTCCTGCCATCCTGGGCAGAACTGGCCAGGCTCGCCGAGCATCCCCCGCTCTGGGAGGACCGGCTGCTCATCCTGCTCATCGCCTGGGCAGGGCTTCGGTGGACCGAGGCAGTGAGCCTGTCCGTGACCGACGTCTGGCGCGATCGCGCGCGACTGTCGGTCCACCGAGTGCTGGCCTGGAGCCCCGACAACCAGACGTGGGATCTGGAGGATGTGAAGGGCGGCATCGCCGCGACGGTGCCGCTGCCCGAGCCGCTCTGGCGGGCACTGACGGCCTTGGTAGCGTCGCATTCGGTCGGGGATCGCCTCGGAGGTGACCTGCTCTTCCGGCCGCTCAAGCTCCGCCGACTCAGCGTGCCCACGATGATCATCGACCACACCGACTGGAGCAAACGCGTGTGGCATCCGGCCTGCGCGGCCGCGGACAGTGGTGGCACGCTGTACGAGGCCGCGGCTCTGCTCCGTCATGCCGATGTTATGACGACGAATCGCTTCTACGCCCGAGCGCAGGACGAGCGACCCCACGACCCCGCTC
>WLOY01000144.1 GCA_009699015.1 Actinomycetota bacterium
GGCTTCGGTAGCGTGACGGGTGCGGACACGCGCATCGAGGGGGTCACGTCATGGCAGCACCGGAAGGCTTCAGCGACAAGGTCGCCTATGCGGTCAGCAGTTGGACGCCGTTCACTTGTCGCTTACTCCGCGACGTATAACCGTGCGGGCGCTGAGCGTTCAGGTGGGGGGCCGCCGAATCCTGTATGGAGTGTCAAGACATAAAGGGCTCTGATGCGCCGTCGCCCGGTTTTTCAGTGACGCGTTATTCGACTATCGGACAAATCTCTGTATGGAGGGTAAGTACACCTCGGGTGCCTCCATTGCAGACAGCCGTCAAGCGTGGGTGCTTCCTGCGTGGCCTCCACGCTTCCACCTGAACTTGACCCTTGAAAGGTCCACGGTGGGGCCTTGCGCTCTTTCGAGGTGCGTCACCGTGATGGAGTCAAAGAGCGCGGAAACGGCGGCGCGACGTTGAGGCATGGTCCAGCTGTCCCAGGCTGCCTGAGGATCAGCGAGCGCGGCAGAGTTCACGGGGCTCTCGATTGCGAACCCTGACCGAGGCAAGACTGCTGTCAAAACTGCTGTCAGGCGGCTCCCTGCCCGTGCCACGACCCCAATTCCTTCACGAATGTGCGCCCGGAGGGACTCGAACCCCCAACCGACCGGGTCGACCCTGAGGGTTCGGAATGATTCATCGGAGACCGCAAAAGTGAAACAACACCAACGGAAATCGGTCGTATACGTTCGATTGGGTTCACTCGGATTCGAGCCGGTTTTCGAACGCGTTGCGGTCAGCGTTGCGGTCAGATCATCGGGTCGGTGCGGCGTCCATGGCTGCCCGTAGGCTCTCAGTGAGGGGGCTTCGCGGCCATTCTCAGGTGGCGCAGCGAAGAACTTGAATCACGCAGTCCAGATGTCCAGAGCCCCAGAAATCTGACTGAGCCTCCCACGAAAACGCCAAGCACCGGAGGGGCCCATCCCAACTTGCATGCGGCCATCGCCGAGCGCTCGCGCCGTGTCCCGAGCGCCGAGACGAATGCGGGTCAGGTCCTTCCGACGGCCCTAAACCATGCCTCGGCTGCCTCGCCCATCATGATGCCGCCGTCGGCGTCCTGGAGGACTTGGCTGGGGCTGATCGCGTTCACGGTCATCATGGGACGGACCGGGTCTGCGTCCTCGATCTCGACCCATGTCGCGCAGTAGTCGTCGAGGCGTCCGCGTGCCGCGTTCAGTCCCGTGACCCGCAAGAGGAAGCGAACCCAAGCCGCGCCGACGCAGCCGGGTGAACGTTTACTCGGTAAACGCTGGGCAGTTCTCCAAGAGGTCAGCCCCGATTCCGTCGTTGGGGCTCTCGCAGACGTCGATGAAGCGAGGTTCTTCACCCGGACCATACGTGTGGATCTCTACGTGGGCTCCCTCCGCATACGTGGGAACGCTCGGGACCGCCGTTACCAAGGCAGGCTCTGGAATCGAAGGTTCCTCGTACACAGCGTCAGGTTCCGGAACCGGTGCGAAGTCGTCGTATTGCGAATACCCGTCATCGCCGTATGTGCAACCCACCGTAAACGTCGGCAGGCACAAAAATGCCAAGGGAATCAACAGAGACCTGACGATTTTCCGATTCACAACTTCCCCCTTTGAGTCAACACAGATCTTCGTCGAGAATATCCGGCAATCACCTGCACGCATCCTTGGGCTTCAGGGGCGGGTGACTTATCTGAACTGACACACGGGCGTTTCGGCGGGGCGAACCGGGCTGAGCATCCTTCTTTTTAGGAGAGGTACGCCTCGGACGTCATCCGTAATCGTCCTGCTGAGGGGCGAAATCCCGAGCCAATTTCTCGGGCACCTGGTCGGTGCTGTGGCGTCGACTTAGCGCACTTGCCTCCTCCGATAGGGAACGCATTCATGCACTTACGTGAGCCTCTCGGTGAGGGCAGGCCCAGTCCACGGCAGGCTGCTCGGTACTGCGGCGTCTCGTCACGGGCGCCGCTTCATTGAAGACATTTGGAGGGCTGCGTTTCTCGGTGGCGCTGTCCTTGGTCACCTGAGTCATCTCGCAGCAGGTATCTACGAATGGGTGGCCCCCTTGAGGTACGGGGAGAGACCGGCTTGGCCAGGCGAAGATCCTCGTCGCCGCCGGCTGATTCCATCGTCGTCTGCACGTCGGAACCTGCTCATGGTGCTGCCCGGCGTCGATAGGGTGCGTGTTGAGGGTTGCGCGAGCGAGGGGGCATCGAGTGGATCTGTCAGAGGCGCTGTCGGCAGTCCTCGCCGCTCAGCAGCAGTTCCCGTTGGGGACGACGCTCAAGGCGAACGATCCTGCAGTGGTGCTGCGCACTGACGCGCAGAAAGTCCTCAAGTCCGAGATGCAGCGTTCCATCGCATCGATGGGCGATGCCGCCCCGCCTGCGGTCGGAGCGTGGAACGTGGGGTTCGGGGGCGCTCAGGGGATCGCCAGTCCCGTCGCATGGAACCGGGTGTACGACAACACCTCGCCCAGTGCGACCGACAACTGGTACGTCGTGTTTCTGTTCGCGGAGGACGGGCAGCGCGTGTTCCTTACCGTGGCTCGTGGCTCGACCACAGCCAATGCGCGGACTCGCGAAGAGGTCCGCGCGATGCGGCTGCGGATCTCGGGCACGAGTTCTGAGGACTCGCCGCTGGTCGATGCCAAGGGTGAGCCGTTGCTGGGCAGTTCCGCGAAGTCCAGGGAGTACGCGGGTACGACTGCCTGGGCGAAGGGATACTTCGTTTCCGACCTTGCGGCGGCATCGCTGGAGTCGCTGGAGGGGGACCTTCGTCAGGCGCTGCTGCGGCTTGTCGTGGTTCGCGAGGCAGTTGCGTCGGCGGCGAGTTCGGCGGCCCCGCCGATGCCGAGTCCGCCCGGGTCGAACCTCGAGGTCGTGGACAAGATCCGCGCGTACCGAAACGTGATCGTCGAGGGGGTGGCGGGCACCGGGAAGTCTTTCCTTCTGGAGCGGCTGCGTGACGAGTTCGGGGCGGAGAACGTCGCCGTCGTCGTGTTCCACCCGGCCACGGCATACGAGGATTTCGTGGAGGGGCTGCGCCCGGAGGGGCTGGCGTTCGTGCCGAGGGATGGCGTGTTCCTGCAGATCTGCAGACGAGCAGCCGCCGCCGGGGAGACGGCCCGGGAATTCGTCCTTGTCATCGATGAGGTGAACCGCGCGAACACCGCCAAGGTCCTCGGAGACCTCCTCTACTCGATGGAGCCGTCAAAGCGGGTCCCGGTCGAGGCCGCCCATGCCGTCCTCAGCGCCGGCGCCGACGATCCAGACGTCGACGTGCCCTGGGTGACATTGCAGTTGCAGCGCACCGACGACGAGGGCCAGGAATACCGGCAGCGGCTCTGCGTCCCCCAGAACCTCTACATCGTGGGCACGATGAACACCACGGACCGTTCGGTAGGCACGATCGACCTGGCGCTGCGCCGGCGTTTCGTCTTCGAGCGGATGGAGCCGCTGATCGCGGACCGGCTGAGAGCCATGATCTCCCGCACGGACCTCAATGACGACATCGAGACCTGGGCCACCTTGAACCGGCGCCTGGCCGCCCAGGTGGGTCCCGATGCCGTGCTCGGCCACTCGTACTTCTTCGACTATCGCAGCGCCTCGGAGCGGGCGCCCGCCGGCACTTTGAACATCTGGCGAGACCTCCTGCTCCCTCAACTTGCGGAAGTGGTCGTGTCGTTCAACGCGCTCGACAAGATCTCCGACCTGACCGAAGGACTGATCACGGGCGGTCACTCGCTGGTCGTCGTCGGTGCCGGGCTGGACGCATTCCCGATGATCCGCGATTCCTAGCGGGGAAACTTGCACGTCTGCGTGTTCCGAGTCAGCCCCTCCGGCAACGGATGCGGCCTCGCAGTCGTCGCTCTGGACGGGGGCCCCCGGCCCTGCCTGATCCAGATCCACGTGATGCCGAAGTTCTGGTCGACGTCTGCCGAGGTCCACGTCGACCTTGACGAGGCCATCCGCGGCAGGGCCGGTTTCCGCGTCGCCGTCTATGAAGGGCAGCGGCTCCTCGTGGGGAGCGCCGATGCAGGCTTGCTGGACAGGCTGGGAGACATCCTTGCGGGGCTCACCTTCGCACCCGACCCGGACAGCGAAGAAGCCGAGGACGACAAGCCAGTCGCCCTGTTCGCTCGCGAGCCAGCCGTCAACACCCAGCGCTTTCTCCCGTCGGCTTTCTCCGGGAGCGGAGATCCAAGCCCCATGTGGGGCCTGCTGACGAATGCGGGTGCAACCGACCTTCTTCGGATCCCCGCCTCCGCGCTGAGGAATTCGGACGTTGCGACGTATCTCGCGGGAACGATGCTCGCGCACGTACCGGAACTCCGCCCCCTGCACGCCCGGCTGCTCATCATGGAAGTCGAGCCCGTCGTCCTCAACCGACGACGGGAATTCCGGGCCGTCTCCGGGCGCCTCGGTGCGGTCAGGGGCAGGATCGATGCCCGGGACCTCCCGAACCGGGCGGCGGAAGGCCGGCAGTCAGTGCTCTGCCACTTCGACGAGTTGGACAACGACACAGCCTGGATGCGACTGATGAGGGCCGCGGTAAGGCAGTCGGCACGCGATCTTGCCGCCGCGGGCCACGACGAGTTCGCCGGGAGGGGATGGCGCGTCGACCGCCACCTCTCCGACATCGGACTGACGCCGGCAAGGCGGATCCTGAAAGTCGTCGAGAGCAAGCGCATCGACCGGTCGGACCGTCCCAAGCGCCGCGCGATCATGCTTTCCCGCTCGTATCTTCGAGGGCAGTTCCCATTTGGCGTGGAGGATTCCCCGGGCGATTTGAAGCCCGGTGCCGCCGCCGCGGTGCGCTTCTCGACGGCCCGGCTCTTCGAGAGGCTCCTGGCGACGGTCCGCTGGGACGACGGATCCGGGCTGCGCGCATTCAGGGGCAGCGTGCACCTGCATGCAGGATCGAGCACGCCCGCTTCGGCGAAGCGCCCGGACCTGGAATGGCACTCAGCGGACGGAGGGATCGTCATGAACGTCGACGCCAAGTACAAGCGGGCCCCGACGAGCCTCCAGGGCATGCCAATGTCTGACGCGTATCAGCAGTACGGCTACGCGGCGGCCACGGGGAGGGACACGCTCTTCGTGTACGTGCAGGATGACGGCCCTGCCGTGTCGGAGTGGCGGGAGATCATCGTCCGCCGGACCCCGGCAGCAACCCGGGTAGGCGTTACCGGCGTGCCCTTCCCTAGGTCCGGTGCCGTCAAGGAATGGCGGGGCGCCGTGGCGGCGCTCTTTGCTGGAGTCATGTCGATTGCCGGTACACGCTCCCTGCTGGGGGAATTCCAGGCAGAATTCCCTCATGAGGAGGAAGGTCGATGAGACTCGGATGTTCCGCGATGTCCAAGTTGAGAATCGTTAGGCATTCTGGCGCTCAGCACCTCTGCGCACTGCAAACGACGACAAGGCGCCTGTCTGGCTCCTTGAGGTTGAGACTGACTACGGACAAGGCGACACTCCTCGGGACTGGTGTGGAAGGTCCGGCATGAACCACCCCAGCATCAGAGCCGTAAAGCAGCATCGTGCTGATGGTGAGCCGATGTGCCCGCCTTGCGCTGCACGCCTTCCCCACGGAAAGGGCGGGTACGATGCCTGGGGTTGTCGCTGCAGCACATGCTCGGAGGCTGCTCGCAACTATCGGCTCGCCGTCCCGATGGACTTGAAACACCCGAGCACAAAGGCCGCACGGGCTCATTCGCGGGCAGGTGAACCGTTGTGCTCTGCCTGCCTGGCTCGGGCTCCTCACGGCTCCATGTCCGGGTACACGGCCTGGTACTGCCGATGTGAACTGTGCAGGGATGCGTGGTCAAGGAAGTACGAGAGCAGCAAGACGACCATCCTTCGATATCAAGAACTGTATCGGGACCGGGGCGACAACCGAGAGAAGATCCGGAGCCGGGATCGACGCTTTCGGATGGATAATCCAGAGTTGGTGCGCGAACGGCAGCGAACTGGGCGAGCCATGAGGCGTGGGCGCTCGGACGCGGAGGTGGCGGCAGCCCAAGATCGCCTGAGACCAGGTGGGCTGAAAGCATGCCGTGATTGCCGCGATCTTCAGCCGCTGCAGGACTTCTACAGGGATCGGCTCAGTCCCGACGGACATATGGCGGACTGCCGGACCTGTGATGACAAGAAGAGATACGGGTTGTCGGTCGCCGAGTATGACGAGATTATTCGAGCCACGGACGGCTTGTGTGTCTACTGCGGTGGCCCACATGAGGCGCTCGACCACGTTGTGCCGAAGTTACTTGGCGGGGCTGACAGTCCCGAAAATCTTGTTCCTGCATGTCGCCGATGTAACGGAAGCAAACTGGCTTCGCCTTTGAAAGAATGGTGGCCTCGCCATCTGGCGGAGCACTTGAGTGGAGTGCCTCCGATACAAACCGGTAAGGCCCTCGGAGATCTACTAGCAGCGCATGGCCTGGACACGTTTTTGGGTCAGTAGCCCCACAGAGAAGCACGCGGAGTTACACGTCTGCCACCACTCGCCCAAGACGACCTCACGAAAGAGGTGGCGGCGATCGAGACACTCACCTCGAACCTTTGGTCAATTACTTCTGGACTCCCACTCTCTTTGCACCTTTTGCTGTTGCGGCAGAAGGAATACAAGTGCAAACCAGGCTCAACCCAGGAACCACCTGAAACCGAGCATGTCACAGCGATCTGACTCGTATCGGATGCCACGAAATCGCCTCGGGGTTCGCGCACCCCTGACAGGTTGTAAAGCCAAACAGGTGGCCCACTGCCCTGCCCAACGAACTCGCGTCGTCCGCTTCCAAGTCGCCGTCCCTCCTGTCCTACATCGCGGCGCTGAACATCCTCGACGCCGACCCGCTGCTCAGCACCGGCAAGGTCCGCGCGTGGCTCGACCCCGCGATCACCGTCAAGAAGGGCATCGAGCGACATCACCTGTTCCCCAAGCAGTACCTCCGAAAGCACCTCGGGATCACTGACACCAAGGACATCAACCAGATCGCGAACATGGCGCTCGTCGAATGGAGCGACAACGTCAAGATCTCCGACCAGGTGCCCGCGACGTACTGGCCCGCACAGGTCATCGACAAGCAGAAGGACGCCGGGCTTACCCCCGAGCGGCTCGCGAACCAGATGCGCTGGCACGCACTGCCGCAGGACTGGCAGGAACTCGGCTACCAGGAGTTCCTGCCCAGCGCCGCAAACTTATGGCGATCGTCGTGCAGGACGCCTTCACGCTCCTCGCTGATCAGCAGTACCAGCCGACCTACCCGGCGCCCAGCACGCAGCACGAGGCCGACGAATCGACGACCAACCAGGGCTCGGGCATCTCCATCCGTGACCTAATCGCGGCAGGACTCATTGGTGCCGGCACGTTGCTGACGTCGGTGCCGTCTTCCGTCCGACGGTCAGCGCGTCGATGCCCTGAATCCGCCCGCAGCCGCCGCGGCCAGGTCAGCGAAGCATTCCTCTGCGTCAGTCCTCTCGTAGAACTGCTGCCCCGGCGTATGCGCGATCCTTTCACCTGCGTCATTGATATTGCCCTTGATCGGAAATGCAGCGGGGCAACTCCCTTCAGCAAGGGGCTCCGCTGCCCCCGCAGTGGTAGGGCCGGCACCTGCAACCGCCGACGCCGCGACAGAGGACGCCACGGAAGGGGACGCCACTGCGGGGATATCGACGGACCCCGAGTTCACGGCGAGCAGCACCCCCACCATGGCGACGACCGATGCCGCTGCAAGCCCGATCAAGAGTCCTCGAGACGATCGCGGACTCGGAGGGGTCGCCGTTGCCTCAACCTGAGGAACCGGCTGCACCACCGCAGGGGGCACCGGCGTCGTCCTAGCGGCAATGGCTCCGGAGATTTGTGCCCGGCATGCCTGAGGTTCCTGCTGGACTTGGGCGTTGGAGAAGTGGAGGACGGTGAGACCATGAGTCTGCAGCGCGGCATCCCGGCGGTTCCGCCGCTCGACGTCCGACGCAGTGAGCGGCGCACCGTCCTTGGCATACCCATCGACCTCCAGGACAAGGCCAGCCTTCGGGACCGAGAAATCGACCTTGTACGTCTCAGAGCCGACGCTGATGTAGCACTGCGGTTCGACGTCGTCCGATGAGATTCCCGCCGTCGAGGCGAGCACCCTGCGGGCAAACGCCTGCTCCCAGAACGATTCGAAGACCCCGGCCCGCGCCCAATCATCGATGGCCCGGAGCCACTGCCGGTCACCCTCACTCGATTCCGGGACGGGAGGTGCATCGCAGGTGATGCATGGCTGCAGGCCGCCCGCGACCGCCGTCTCGAGGGGAACCAGCGCGGTACCGCTCGCATTCTCAAGGCAAGGCATGTCAGCGCTCGCGTGGTACCTCGAACCAGTCTGAGTCACGAACACCATCGACATTGCCTGCGCCCTCCCGTTGCCAGCAGTCGCATCCTAGGCGCCAGAGGAAGGACCACCACCGGAAGCGAGAAGGCTTTGCCCGGGAGCGACACACTCGTCGACTGGGCGAACGCCCATCGAATCGACGCCGACACCGACGCCGACACCGACACCGACACCACGAGGCATCACCGTCACGCGAGCAGCGCATCGCAGGCGCCGGGCCGCTGACAGACCGTAATACGCGCCATCATGCGAAGCCCACCGAGCCGTGACGCTGGCAACACCCCGCATGCAGGAACGCCGTCGCCGCGGCAGGCCAACCGGTATGCCGCTCATGCGGACCTCGGTATTCCAGGATCGGGCATTGGCCGGGGATTGGACGGTCGCCCCGCGTACTGGATCCGTTCAACGTCGATCCCCTGACGCAGGCTCGAAGCACCGACGAAGGGAACCGCATGTCCACACAGGTCGATTCAGGCGATCCAGGCGTCCGCCCGCGAATCGCCCTCCTCATGGCCCTCGCCGGGTGCACTGCAGTGGGGGCCGCGTTCTACTTCAACGCACAGAGAAACGCGGCGAACGCTGCTCTCGAATTCGCATCCACGTATGTCGGGGGCGCTCCGTACGTGCCTCAGGATGCGCCGGCAGTGTGGATCGCAACAGGCGTCGCAGGGCTCCTCTTCCTCGGAGCGCTCCTCACGTGGCTCATCCCAGGCAGGGCCACGACCCCCCAACCCGCCCTCATCCCCGGCTGGTACGACGACCCAGACTCTCCCGCGAGGCTCAGGTACTGGGACGGCGGAACGTGGACCGAGAAGACCTCCAACAAGCCGGACCATTGATCAAGATTGTGATTCGAGCCGTTCAACCAGTCGA
>WLOY01000145.1 GCA_009699015.1 Actinomycetota bacterium
AAGGCGACGGATCCGGTGCCGTTCGGCGGGTTGACCTTCGCGGTCAACTGCGCGGGCGATCCGACGAAGTTGGACTGGGGGGCCACGAGGGAGAGGGAGCTTGCAGCCGCGGAGACCTTGATGGAGTCAGAGCCGCTCTTGCCGGATGCCGTGGCGTTGGCGTCGCCGTTGTAGACGACGTAGAGGTAGACGGTGCCCGCGGCTGCCGGCGTGGTGTAGGCGATGGTGGTCCGGCCGCTGCCGTCGAGGTTGCCCGAGCCGATGGCGCTCCCGTTGGACGTGTAGAAAGTCGCGGAGCCGGTCGGGACGTACGAGCCGACCTTCGCGCGCACCTGCGCGGCGAGGGTGACCTGGGTCGAAGTGCCGGCCGATCCCGGGGTCGTGATCGAGGCCGACGTGCTCACCGAGGCGATGGAGACGGACGTGGTGTCGCTCGTGCCATCGTCGAAGGTCGCGGTGATGTTCGTCGAGGGCGACGCCGACTGCGGGCTCCAGTTGATCGAGGCGGTCGTGCCGCGCTGACCGCCGACGGTGTCGGTGCCGATCTGGGCGCCGTTCGCGGTGAAGGTCACGGTGCCGACGCCCCCGCCGACGTCCTGCCCTGAGTCCTTGACCGTTGCAGAGATGGTCTGGGCCACGCCGACAGTGCCATTGCGGGCGCTCAGGGTGACGGTCAGGGTGGCAGCGTCTGCAGGCGCGGCCGAGATGAGCGAGGCGGCCATGACGGCAACCGCCGAGATGAGGGGAAGGATGCGCTTCACGTTGTGCCTTTCGACGATCACGGCCAGGGGTGCCCTCAGCGATCAGGCTCCTTGGGAGACCCTACATATCCGGTCTTTACTCAGTGGGCGAAGCGGTGGAAATCCGGAGTGGTGCGCGTGGGCCCACCCGAGCGAGGGTCGCTTCCGCGAGACCCTCAGGGATGCTCGAGCGTCAGCACGTCGCCGACGCTCACACGGCCGGGCGCGAGGGTCGTTGCATAGACCCCGAAGTTGAACCCCGGGCCGAAGATCGACTGCTGGCGGCCCCGGTAGTCGCCGATGAGGGTGAGGGTCCGAAGGTCGACCTCGCCGGACAGCGGATTGCGGGTGGTGCCCGCGCAGCGCTGCACCGGCCCGCCGCCGACGATGACGGCACCACCGACCGTCAGGGTTTGCCCGTCCCACGAGTCCTCCTCGTGCGGGGCGGCTCCGTCGAACTCGATGAGCATCCGAAAGCGCCGGCTGTCGACCTGCTCGAGCCCGGAGCGGCGGGCGAGCTCGGCGATCGAGGCATGGCCGAGGAGGGTGAGCGGCTCGACATCGCGGCCTCCGTTCGAGTCGTCGGCCTTGACGAGTCGAAGGGGCTGACCGGCGAGATCGGAGAAGAGCTGCCCCCAGGCGCCTTCGACGACGCGACCCTCCGCCTCGCGGAACCCGAAGAAGTTCGCGCGATGGCGGGCGCCGAGGCTGATCACGCCCGTGAGGAGCGCCCCGCCCGAGCCGCTGACGGTGAGGATCTGCCCGTCTTCGTCCCAGGTCGCCGAGAGGCCGACGAGGGCCCCCGTCTTCGCGATCGACACGAGTCGGTCATCGGCATCGACAAGGTAGAACGCCCGGTCGCCGTAGGCCCCTGTGCTCGTGATGTCGATCGAGGTCGGGTGGCTGAGGGCCAGGCCCTTGATCGGCGTCACCGACAGGCGGGTGACCTGCATTGTCACGCGGCTCTCCTCATCAGACCTGGCGACCCATGGGACCCGGCGCCCTACGGAGCGTCGGCGTCGATGACGAAGGTGCCCGACTTGTCGACCTTCAGGATGTACACCGGAACCTTCATGCGGTTGCCGGTCTTCGGGTCGATGGTGATCGTTCCGGTCTGTCCGGCGAAACCCTTGGTGGCGAGCACCTTCTTCATCACCGCGGAGTAGTCCGTCGAGTTGGCCTTCGTCATCGCGGCGAAGAGGATGTTCGCCGAGTCGTAGGTGAACGTCCCCCAGACCCCGGGGTTGGCCTTGAAGGCCTTCTTGTAGGCGGTGACGTAGGCCTTCGCGTCCGGCATCTGCGCAGCCTGTGGCACCCCGCTGAAGCGGCAGTTCTGCGAGGCGGGGATCCCTGCACCCGTCACGAACGCGGGATCGACATTGGCCAGGCCCATGAAGCAGTGGGCCGCAGTTTTCGAGGCGGCGATGGCGGTCGCGATCTTGCTGCCCTCGGGGTAGTAGGTGCTCACGTACAGGATGTTGGGCGAGAGGGCGAGGGCTGATGCGACGGCAGCGGTGTAGTCGGCCTGACCCGGAATGACGGGGATGGTGGTGACAGGTGCGCCATCGCCGCACATCATCGCCTTGCCGATTCGATCGGCCATGCCGGCCGTGTAGGCGGACGGGTCGACGAGCATGACGACCTTCGGGCAGCCGGTGTAGCCGTACCCGTTCTGCAGGTAGTCGATCTCGACGGGTGAGATCTGGCTGTTCTTGGGCTGGATGGTGACGCCCTCGCCGGTCGTGTCGTCGGTCGAGGTGAGCTGGAGTGCGACGACCTTGTTCGAAACGTAGTAAGGGAGGTTGACGAGGCCAACCGAGGAGTTGAACGGGCCGATCACCGCGACGGCACCTGCAGCCTTCACCTTCTTGGCAGCGGCCAGCGCCAGATCCGGGTTCGCCTGGTCGTCGGACTTCACGATCTTGACCTGACGACCGAGCACCCCGCCCTTCGCGTTCAGCTGGTCGACCGCGAGCTTGACGCCGCGGTACATGTCGATGCCCGTGTCCGACTGCGAGCCGGTCAGGGGGCCTTCGACCGCAATGATGATGGGTGAGGGCGCGGACGAAGCTGCCGGCGCTAGCGCGAGGCCGGACCCTGCGAGCAGTGCCAATACGGCCGGGGCGATGACGAGGCTGGGCTTGTATCTGGTCATGCGTCGGAGCGTACCGGAGGTGACGGCGTGAACGGCCGCGTCTGAACGCAAGAGTTCAACGTGGCACCGCCACCACGACGGGAATGCCGTTGAGCACCGCCGTGCCGGATAGCTCGTCAAGACCTCCCGCAGGCGTCAAGAGGTTCGCGTTGACGCCCGGCTGCGCCATCGCGGTCGGCCCCCAGGTCCCGGGGACGAGGTGACCCCAGCCGTGGGGCAGGCTCACGACTCCGGGCGGCACCACATCGGTGACCTCGACGACCGCGACGACACTTGAGACGTCGCTCGTCACGGCCGCCTCGCCTCCGTCTTCGAGCCCCAGCCTCGTCGCGTCCTGCGGATTGAGCCACAGGGTGCAGTGATTCGCCCCCTTGGCGAGCAGCGGGATGTTGTGCATCCAGGAGTTGTTGCTGCGCAGCGACCGCCGGCCTACGAGCAGCATTCGGTCATCGGGTTCGTCCCCGGCGTCCTTCATCAGCTCCGCCATGCGCGCGGCCTCGGAGAGGAGCTGCGGCGGAGCGAGCTCGATGGCACCGCTCGGGGTCCGCAGCACCTCGGGGAGCCGTGGCCTGAGCGGGCCGAGGTCGATGCCGTGCGGAGCCGCCTCGAGAACGGCCAGCGTGAGGCCCCCGGGCTCGGCACCGAATCCGTCGCCGTAGGGGCCGGACCTGATCATGAGGTCGAGGAGCCGCTCGACGCCGCGCCGGGGTGCGACCGCGGCGAGGAGCTCGGCGGGGGCGCGGCCGTGGGCGCGCGAGGCCTGCGACTTCGATGCGCGGGTGGCGACATCCATCGCGACGAGATCGTCCACCGCCTCGTGGGCATCTTCACTTACCGCGCTGCCGCCGGCGGCCAGGCTCGCGAATCGCATGAGGATCTCAGCCTCGTCGACTTCGTCGGCATCCGAGTCATTCGTGAGTTGAACGGACGGGGGACTCCAGTGGGCGATATTGCGCACTGCGAGGTTCGTGAAGGCGATGTCGTAGTGGCCGCGGGCGAGTGAGGATGGCGCCGGCAGTAAGACATGGGCGTGCCTGGTCGTCTCGGTCAGGTAGGCGTCGATGCTCACCATCACGTCGAGGGTGGCGAGGGCGGCGTCGAGGCGTCCGCCATCGGGAGTGGACAGGACGGGGTTGCCGGCGATCGTCACGAGCCCGCGCAACCTGGTGCCGTTCTCCGATGGAGTGTCGATCTCCTCGGCGAGCGCGGCCGCGGGGAACTCGCCGAGCACGCTCGCGAGGCCCCGAACGCGGGTGCGCTCGGCCCCCGGGATGCGGATCCCATGCCCGACGCCTGAAGTGCCGGAGGTGGAGGGTCCCCCGGCTGCAGGCAGCGGCCACATGACACCGCCCTCGCGATCGAGGTTGCCGGTGAGGATGTTCACGGCATTGATGAGCCACGAGGCCGCGGTGCCGAAGGACTGCGGTGCCCGGCCGTCGACGGCCACCCCCGATGTGGTGGTGCCCATGCGCCCGTAGATCGCAGCGGCCGGGGCGGCTGACATTTCCCGGGCCAGCCGGACGATGACCTCTGCCGGCACTCCGGTGAGCTGCGCTGCCGCGTCCGGGGTGAAGGGCTCGACGGCCCTCGCGAACTCCTCGAGGGAGCCGTCGACCAGATGCGCCTGCGACGACCGGAGGCTGCCGAGGCTCTCCGTGATGATCGCGCAGGCCATCGCCGCCACGAGGAACGCATCGGTGCCCGGCCGGATGCGAACGTGCTCGTCGGCGACGTCGGCCGTACGGGTGCGGATCGGATCGACGACGACGAGGCGGCCGCCACGCGCCTTGAGCGCGCGCAGCCGCGCCGGCATGTCGGGGGCCGTCCAGAGCGAGCCGTTCGAGACCATCGGGTTGGCTCCGAGGATCAGCATGTAGTCGGTGCGGTCGATGTCAGGGATCGGGATCGACAGGCCGGTGCCGAACATCAGGCCCGCGGCGACCTGGGTCGGCATCTGGTCGACCGTGCTCGCGGTGAAGACATTCCGGGTGCCGAGCGCGCGGATGAGGGCGGGGGCGTAGAGCGTCGTCGACGAGTTATGGACGTTGGGATTGCCCAGGAACAGGCCGATCGCGCCGTTGCCGTGCGCCTCGCGGACCGGGCGCATCAGCCGGTCGATCTCGGCCCAGGCCTCACTCCAGGTCGCCCGGCGGTGGATGCCGTCGGCGCCCCGGATGAGCGGGTACCGAAGCCGGGCCGGGTCGTTGTGGAGTTCGCCGAGGGCGATGCCCTTGGGACATACGTAGCCCTTTGAGAAGACGTCCGCGTCATCCCCCCGGACGCGGGTGACCGCACCGCCCTCAAGGGTGATCTCCAGGCCGCAGGTCGCTTCGCACAGCGGGCAGGTTCGAAAGGCGGTGATGGTCATGGCATGAGCGTAGGCGCGAGGGGAGTGAATTCGGGGGCGATTTCCGCGCCAGGATCCGGTGGGACTCGCCGGTGAGCGGACGGATTTGCCATGATCCATGTCACAGGGAAATCCTCGGAATCCGCTCGGGGGATGTGACCTACGACACAAATAATTAGGGCATATCGGTCACTTGGCTCTCGGATTTGCCGCAACTGAGTTCGCGAGGCGCCCGGAGTCTGCCTAGCCTGTCTCAGGTACGACTCCCGCTCAGGATCGCTGAATGGGAAGCGTGACACCCCGGTTGGTGCAGCAGTCGGGAGCATGGTGGCCAACACCGTCGAGGGCGTGCGAACCGCTCCGGCCGGCGATCATGCTGGTGAGTCGGGAGAGACAGACAGAGGTCTCCACCAGGCAACGACCCGTGTCGCGACCACGCACCGGGCGGAACCTCGCCGGGTGCCGGCACAAGAGGTTTGATGTTCCGCTCAGCAACTGTCCGTCGCATAGCTTTGATCAGCGTGATTCCCGGAAGCCTCGTGCTTTCGGCATCCCCGGCCCTGGCGGCCGGCACACCGAGTGCGGTAACCACGCCATCCGAGGCAACAGCCGCCACCCCCGTCGCGGAGGGGAGGACCCTCATGTCCCCCGCCCAGCGGATGCTGAGGCTCACCCTCTCCTCAGCGCAGACCCGAGACATGCGGGGCGTCGAGCCGAGCATGTACCGGGGCCGCTACTTCCGGGCGTCCGTCGAGGTCAAGCGTCAATGCATAGCCAAGCGCGAGAGCGAGGGCCACTACGACGTGGTCTCGCGAAGCGGCTACCACGGCGCCTACCAGATGTCCCCTCAGCTCGCCCGTGGCGCCACGTGGATGATGGTGCGCGAGCACCGGCAACTGCTGGGAGACCAAGCCGCCGTGCGAGTGCTCGCCAAACTGCGAGCAACGCCGCTCAGCCGCTGGCCGAGGTACTGGCAGGACGCCGCCTTCAGCACGATCTACAACTGGCGGGGCACCGGTAGCGGCGCTGCGCATTGGCGTGGTGGCCGCTGGCACTGCTAGCGGCGGCCGCGTCGTCGAGACGTCACGTAGTCGCTCACCACGTAGTCGCCGAGCTGGTCGCCCGTCGCGGCGAACACTCGCCCCCGATTGCGGCGGGCCATCTCGTCGAGAAACACCTCGAGCCGGTGCTCGTCACCGAGCCTGAACCACGAGATCGGAATGCGCCGAGCGGTCATGCGGTCGACCTCGGCCACGGTGCTGGCAACAGTCTCGCGCGCTGGCGGCCAATCGAACCACCAGCCGCCATCGCGCTCCAGATGCGCCGTGGGCTCCCCGTCGGTGACGACCATGACTATCTGGTCGGCGTCGCGGTGCCGGTCGAGGAACTGCCCGGCCAGCATGAGCGCATGCTGGAGGTTCGTGCCCTGGATGCTGCTCGCCTCGAGGTCTGGGAGCTCATGCGGTGCCACGACTCGGGCGAGGTTCGCGAAGGCGATGATCTCGAGTGCATCGAGAGGGAAGGCGGACGAGGCCAGGGCTTGGAGCGCCATGGCGGTGGTCTTCGCCGGCCGCCAGGTGTCGTTCATGACCATGCTGAACGACTGGTCGACGAGCAGCGCTACCGCAGCGCGGGTCCGCGTCTCCGTCTCGCGCACCTCGAAGTCCTCGGCCAGCAGCCGGGTCGACCCCTCGCCGAGGAGCACGCGTCGCTGCACCGCATTGCCGACCGTGCGCACGACATCGATCGCCTCCTCGTCGCCGAACTGCCACGCACGGGTGCTGCCGGTGAGCTCGCCGGCGGCCCCGGTTCGCCGCACCTCGTGGTTGCCGCGCGTCGTGGCCTCCAGGGATGAGAACACGCGGTTGAGCGCCGCCTTGCCGAGCCTTCGCACCGCCTTGGGCGTGAGCTCGAGGCGATCCCCCTTTCGGACGAGGTAGCCCTGCCGCTCGAGCTCGCGCTGCATTGCACGCAGTGCCTTGACGTCGTCGACGGCCTGACGTCCGAGGGCCCGCTCGACAGCCTCCTCGTCGATGTCGTCGAGTGAGGCCCCCGGGTAGTCCTGGCCGAGCTGCTCGCTCAGCGCATCGAGGTCGGAGAGCTCGGCGAGGGCCTGCGTTGCGTCGGGCAGGCCCATCGGGTCGCCGCCCGTCATGCGCTGGCGCCCGGTCCACGGCAGATCCGGACGAAGGGCCCGCAGGCTGTCGTTGAGCCGGCCCATCTCAGACTGCAGGTCGAGGTCGCCGAGCGCGGCGTCCATGAGGCCCTGCATCTCATGGCGCTGCTCGGGGGTGAGCGAGTCCATGAGCCGCTGCATCGCGGCGGCCTGCCGGGCGAGTTCGTCGAGGAGCTGCTCGAAGGATTCGGGACGGCTTGGGAAGAGGTCGCCGTGCTTGTCCATGAAGGCGTCGAAGTCCTGCGAGACATCCTCCCCGCGACGGTGCTTGTCGAGCATGTCGTTGAGGTCGCCGAGCATCTCCTTCATCGCCTGCTGCGCCTCGGGCGAGCCCATGTCGCCGACCGCCTGGCTCATCTGCCGGAACTGCTGATCCATGATGTCGGTGCGCAGGCGCTCCTTGATCTGCTCGTAGACCTCGCGGGCCTCGGGCGATCGCCACTCGTAGTTCGCGAGCTCGGGTACCGCTCGCGAGGGTTCGCTCGGCAGGTTGTCGAGCTGGGCCTCCCTGAACCGGGCATCGTCGGACGGGTCAGGGAAGAGCGCCGTGCGCTCGAGCTGCACCGCCTCGTCGAGCATCTCGGCGATGTCGGAGAGCAGGCCGTCTAGCCGGCCGGACTTCTGCAGCTGACGGCGGCGCTGTTGAATGCGATTGCGCAGCTCATCGAGCCCGCGACGTCCGTCCGTCCCGCTCCTCATCAACTGCGAGAGCGCCTCGGCCACGGGCTGCCCGTCGAGGATTTCGTCGCTCAGGTCCTCGATGGCCTGCCCGACGTCGATCGGGTCGGCGAGCGGATCGGGCCCTCCGTGGAATCGCCCGTAGCGATACCTGGTCATGCCGGGGCGATTCCGTAGGTGATGGTGCCGTCGGCATCGTCCTTGTCGATGCGACGGGTGAGCCATAGGCCCTCGAGCGCGAACTCCAGGCAGGCGGCCGCCACGCCGGGCGACTCCCCTGCGGAGCCCTCGAGGGCAGTCACGAGGCGTCCGAGGCCATCGACTGAGCCGATGCCTTCGAGGACGTCGGCCGCGGTCACGATATCGCCGGTCTCGACCGCATTGCCCTCGTCGAACCAGGCGGCGAGCCCGTTCATGACGTCCTTGAGATCGGATGAGCCGAGCCGGAACCGGAAGGTCTCGGCCGCGGCCCGGCGGGCGAGGGTCTGAAGGATCTCCTCCTCGCGGCCCTCCTCGCTTACGTCGAACTCGACCTTGCCGCGCAGGGTCGGCACGATGCCGGGGAGATCGCCGATGCGGGCGACCGGGTCGGACTCGCCGCGAATCGCAGCCCGGCGAAGTGCTGCGCCCGAGAGCGACTCGGCGCACGCCACGGCGAACCGGGCCGAGACGCCGCTGCGCTGGTCGACGGCCGGTGACTCGCGGACCTGGCGGGTGAAGCGGGCGACCACCTCGAGCAGGTGCTGTGGCACCACGGCGGGCATCGCGGCCTCCTGGCGCAGCAGCGTGACCTCGTCGGCCACCTCGAGCGGGTAGTGGGTGCGGATCTCGGCGCCGAAGCGGTCCTTGAGGGGCGTGATGATGCGGCCGCGATTCGTGTAGTCCTCCGGGTTCGCGCTGGCGACCATGAGCAGGTCGAGCGGCAGTCGCAGGGTGTAGCCGCGCACCTGGATATCGCGCTCCTCGAGCACGTTGAGCAGCGCCTCCTGGATGCGCTCGGCGAGATCGGGCAGCTCGTTCACGGCGAAGTTGCCGCGGTTC
>WLOY01000146.1 GCA_009699015.1 Actinomycetota bacterium
CTTGCCGGCCTTGTGCTCGTACACCTCGAACGTGCCTGCCATGCTGCACCCCTTCACTCGTTGGTGGGAATCGGGAAGATGCCAGCATCCGGTGAACGGATCAGGCGAAGGAGTCGCCGCGACCCGTGAACGGCTCGAACCGACGGGTCACTGCCTGGGATGCTCCGCTTCACCGACGGGTAGCCATCACGCGGCGGTCGGACCTGCTGCCTTCACCTGCCTTCTCACATTCACCCCACTCACGCGGCGGGGCCGACTCGATTGACGAGTCGGCCCCAACGATCGTGCGGATGTTCTGACTAGCAGGTGGTGCAACCTGGTGCACCGTGGTTCTATTCACAGCCCAGACGGGGCCGTGTGCTCAATCGAACTTGTCAACGTGGACCGGAAGCGAGGTGTACGAGCAGCCTGCGTAATTCGTGCCCGTCACCGTGAAACTGTACCCGGTGTGCCGTCGCAAGCCTTTGACTAGTATCTGTCCGTTTGCGGGAACGCCATTAATCCCCTCTGCGGAGACCGTCGTGGACTGCCCGCCTACCGTCGTACTCGCAGTGAATGTGGACCAGAGCGAGGAGAGTAGGGTCGTAGCCTGGTAGTCCACCTTGGCCGATTCCTGGCCCGTTCGCGTGACACTTGAGATGCTCATGACGGGTACTCTGCCTGCCGACGGCAGGCAAGCCCACATGGCGTACAGGTCCGCATCCGCCGTGAACGCATATTCACCCCCGTCGGAGTAGGCCAGGGGACCCGTAGGGGTTGCCGACCATCCGATGAACATGTGGCTCTGCCAGTAAAAAGGGTTTCTATTCAGCGGCGTAGTACTTTGCCCGGACTGATTGGACGCATTGCCGCCGGAGTCCGGCCCGCCGTTCAAATGGAAAACCACGGTGTGGGTCACCAAGACCCCGCCCGCCCTGGACTGCCGGACCACGTCGGACGCGGCTGAGGGGAGGGAGGGGACTGTGGAGGACGCGTTCGTCGCGGTGGCGGTGAACGTGTAGTCGGTGCTGATCGCCAGGCCGGTGAAGACGCAGGTCACGGATGCTCCGGAGAAGGTGCACGTCGGCCGCGTCGTTATCGCCGGGGTTGGCGTGACCGTGAAGGACGCAGGGACCCCGCCCAGGGTCCCGTCGGTCGCGGTCCCGGCAGTAACAGTCACGCTGACCTTGCCGGTCCCGGCGACCAACGTCGGCTTGGCAGGGATTCCGGGCGGGGACAGGACGATCGCGGGAGGTGACCCTGCTGAAAAGTTCCCCGTCTTCGTGTCCCGTGAAAAGTTCCCCGTCTTGTCTTTGTTGATGACGGGCTGCCTCACGGCCGCGACGTTGAAGTAATACGTCCCGTCAGCAAGCCCGGTGGCGGTGCAGGTCTGCCTCGTCGACGACTTTGTCTCGCTTCTCGCGCACCCGGTGGCGGCACCAGTCCACGGGCCCGTAATGCCCGACGATATCTGCACCTCGTACCCGACCACCGACTCCGTCGGGTCCTCCTCGATCTGCTTGTCCCACGTCACGACGACCTGGCCCGCACTCGCGTCCACCAACGGGTACGTGCTCTCCCAATCCCTGCCCAACGTGTCACCCCGGACGATGGCGGAGGGGGCATCCGTGGCTTCCCCGCCCGTCACGCTCCCACCGCATGCGGTGAGGAGCATCACCCCGCATGCGATGACCGCACCAGCGGCCTTTCCTCTCCGTCTACTTGAACCGAATCCGCCAAATCGACTACTGCGTGCACTCACTAGGCACCGAGCCTCACCGGGACTATGTCCCATCATCGTGCATGTGTTCGTGACGATAGAGCACGGCGGGGGTGAGCACTACCGTGTAAACACGGTCCATTTCAGGGAGTCTTCACCACATGCGCGATGGATTGTCCCAGTAGGCAGCGGGCTGGTGGAGCCCCCGGCGCGATGCCGGGGGCTCCTCGGGTCGAACGGTCGGTGCTGCTCCTACCTTCGCCAGGCGGCCAGCCGTGGAGGGTCGGTGCAGTCCATGCAGTCGTCTCCTGCCTCCGGGTGTCGCCCCTTTTGCAGCACAGGGAGCTACCCATCGTGGAGACAACCGGGCTCCTGCCCTGCCTTGTGCAGCGCCGGTCACGCCTAGCGGCCGCAAGTGCTGCCACCCGAGTACGACTTAACTGAGGCCGTGCTGCTCTTCCCGGCGGCGTTTGTGGCCACCACTTGGGCGTAGGTCGCTTGAATCTGGCCGGGTGTGCACGAATAGCCCGAAATCGTCACCGTGTAGTAAGTCTTGCCTGTCTCTGCCGCGAACGATGCGGACTTCCCGGCGGCGTAGACGGTGAACAACGTAAGCGGCGATCCGCCGGTGTTGGTCGGCGCCGTGAACCGAATGGTCGCAACTCCACTGGATAAGAAGTCCAAGATCGGCTGAGCCATCTGTGCCGGGGCAACTGGCGGGGCAGTCACGGGGCTTGACGACAGGACGGAGGCCGTGGTGTAGCCAGAGTTCGTCGCGCTCACCGTGAACTGATAACTAGAGCCAGGTGTGAGTCCAGCGACAGCGACCGTTCCGCCCCCTGACCGGTTAACCGTCCCGGACTTTCCGCCAGGGGTGGAGACCGCCTTGTAGTTCAAGATGGTCGTCCCGCCGTTCGCAGTCGGTGCGGTGTAGGTAACGGTTGCGGTTGTCCCGCTGATTGTCACGGCAGTGATCACCGGCATCCCCGGAGCGACATCTGCCTTGACCTGGTTCGGGGCTGTTGCCAGGGCGGAGGTGCCGGCCAGATTCGTTGCCGTCACCTTGAACCCGTAGGTCACGCCGCCGGTCAGGCCCGTAACGATGATCGACGTTGCGGTTCCGGCAACCGACGCTGTCACGGCAGCCTGGTTCGCCGTTGTCGTGAAAGACGTTGCCGTGTAGCCGGTGATCGGCGACCCGCCGTTCGACGGTGCGGTGAAGGGGATCGTTGCCGTCGTGCCCTTCATCGTGACCGTGCCGACCGTCGGGGCAGACGGGACGGTCGCCGTCGTGACCGGCGACGAGGGGGCGGACGCGGGCGAGGTGCCGCCCGTGTTCGTCGCGGTGGCTGTGAAGCGGTACGCGGTGTTGTTGGCCAGGCCTGTCACGGGGCAGGAATTTGACCCGACCGGCGTCGTACACGTCATAGTCGTACCTGAGACCGCCGGGGCAGCCGTGACCGTGAATGACGACGGCGTGCTGCCCCCTGAACCGGCAGTCACGTTCACGGTGACCTCGCCGACGCCCGCGACCCCCGTCGGCGTGCCGGGGATTGCGGGGGCGGCGACCGTGGTTACCGAAGCCGACGAGCCGGACTCTCCCGATGTTCCAATTCCGTTCGTCGCGGTCATCTTGAACGTGTACGCGATGCCCGTGGTGAGCCCGGTTACGAGGACGTCACCGTCACCCGACTGGTACACGGTCCCGGTGCCGCCGGGTGGATCTGAAATCGCGGTATATGAAGTGATCGCCGAGTAGCCGTTGTCTGGAGCGAGGAAACTCACCTTCACCGTTGTCGGTCCTACCGCGGTCACTCCCTGGAGCCTCGGCGCTCTGGGAGCAGTTCCTGGCATGACCGCCGCAGACCATTCTGATTGCTGGGATGTGCCTATTGCGTTCCACGCCTCGGCGTGGACTTTGTACTGGGTGCCGTTGTTCAGCCCGGTCACTTTGCAGGATCCCATTACGCTGTTCACACTGCAAGATCCGGCGTAATTCCTCCCCTGATACGCATCTACGTTGTAACCCGTCGGCGTGCCCCCCGGGGCGACCTCAGCCACGGTCACCGTGATCATCTTGACGCCGGCGGCCACTGTCGGTGCGGCAGGCTTGCCAGGTACGCCTGCAACCGTCGACACCGACGTGGGCGCGGCATCAGCGGCGGGTGCAGTGAAGGTGAATGAGGCTGTTCCAGTCTGTGTCCCTTGGGTGGCAGTCACGGTGCAGGTGCCCGCGACTGTCGCGGTGAGCGAGGCTTCGGTCACCGCGCAACCCGTGCTCGTTGTCGCGTACGTGACAGCGCTGGTGACGGACCCGCCCGCGCTTGTCAGGGTGATGGTCGATCTCACCTCTGCGGTCGCTGCGCTTCCGGACACCGTCAACGGCGACGTCGCAGCTGCGGCAACCGCTGCAAAGGTGAACGTCACGGCTGCACTGGTCTGCGTCCCTTGGGTCGCGGTGACAGTGCACGTGACGGGGGCCGTGGCGGTCGCAGTAGGAGCGAGCGACGTACCGGTGACCGTGCAATTGGCGCTGGACGCGAACGCGACCGTCCCAGTGCTGGACCCGCCTACGTATGTCAGGGTGATTGGCTTGAGGACTGTGCCCGTCAGAGTTGTGTTCGACACGGAGAGCGTCGCATCCGCTGCACCAGCCGCACCAGACGCGTCACCTCGGATGACGGGCGCACCCGCATCAGCCGCGCTCCCTCCAGAACCTCCGCATCCCGCAAGGAGAAGCGCCGCGCATGCGATGACCGCACCAGCGGCCTTCCCTCTCCGTCTCCTTGAACGGAATCCGCTGAATCGACTGCTGCGTGCACTCATGGTAGGCCGAGCCTCACCGGGACTGTGTCCCATCATCGTTCCTGTATCAGTCACGATAGGGCACGGCGGGGGCGAGCACTACCGTGTAAACACGGTGTTCTTCCAACGAGTTCTGCCCGATTTTGTGGTGCTCTTTCCGATTTCACGCGGTTGGAACGTGCTCTCCGGGTCGGCCAACGCCGTGCGCTCACGCTGATGCACGGCGTTGGGTGATGACGTACGGGTTCATCTCGTCCTCCACCATTCGCGCTTCGCCGACCGAGAACAGCACTGGTGCGCCCGGGCCGTAGGTGAGCTCTCGCTGCGACCTTGACACGTAGGCGGAAAGAGGCAAGGCCTCACCGGCTGCCGCAGGAGCCTGCCTCGTAACCCCGTCGTGCATGATCGCGAACGCCGCCACCTCATCCGTCAGGTGACTGATCCACTTCCCGGCGCGTACACCTGCCTCACCGCCGTGACCTGAATCGTCAAGCACCGGATCGATGCGTCGTCATCCGTTGGCCCACCAGGGGTCAGCCGCTCACACCCTCGCGGCAGGACTGCACGTCTTATCGAAGGACCGCGAGGGGGCTGCTTGACCCAGCCGGCCATGCCAGGTCAGGCAGCCACCAACGCAATCGTCAGCTGTCGGCCTGGCCCACGGAGACGAGCTCTCCGTTGCCGGCCTATAAGCGGAACTGGAACTTGCCGGCCTCGTCCTCGGTTGTCGCGCTGGAGGCACTCATGCAGGCTGCTCCGATGCTTGGCCGGCGGCGATGAAGCTGCCGTTGATGACGAGGTATCCGTCGGCTCCCAGGGGCGCGGGCACCTGGGAGTCCAGGGTCGGTGGGCCGCCCGAGTCGTGGTGGGGCATGAGGAGCCATCGGGCCGCTGGTCGGGCCGCGGCGAGGTCGGCCATGTCGGCGAGCCAGTGCTGCTGGCCGTAGCGCCCGAGGATCGAGGCGTCGGTGAGGAGAAGCGGATGGGGGCCGGTGAGTATTGCGGGGAGCCTGCGGTCGAGGGCGGCCTTGACGAATGAGTCGAGGAGTGCACGGTCGCGGGTGCCGGGGGCATCACGGTCGGCGTCGAGGATGGTCGCCCAGTCGGCGCCCACCTCGGTGGCGTAGTCCTTGACCGCGGCGATGAGCTCGGCGGTCATGTCGACGCGGGTGAGGCCGTAGCCGGCGGCGAGCACGGCAGCGGCCTGGTCGATGCGCCGCGGGTCGACGGCGAGGGTGAGGTAGCCGCTGCCGCGCAGCGATGCCTGCAGGCGGGCATCGATCTCGTCGTAGGGCTGCGCCTCGCCGGCGATGCCGAGGGTGGTGAGCACGTGCTGGGTGAGGAGCAGGCCGCCGGTCTGGGAGGTGGTCGAGATGTAGGCGGTGCCGTTCCAGGCGAGGGATGACTCGACGGCGCGGACGAGGTCGTCGAGCGCGGGGCGGCCCGGGAGCGGCGCCGCGAGCGGGAACCGGGCGGCGACCTTCTGGGCCATGCCCTCGGGGGTCAGGTGCAGGCGGGAGATGGCGGCGCCGGCGAGGGTCAGTCGCAGGGCCTCTGCGGCGTCGAGCCCGCGCGCGTAGATCTCGCCCCGGGCCCCGCGTGCCGCGGTCGAGGAGGACGCGGCTGCGAGCGAGATGAGGCGGTCGTCGTCGAGCGAGGGGACGCCGGGCGGCAGGGTGATCGCGCGCAGGGCGGCCAGCACGGTTACCCGCTGGGGCACGGGCACACCGGCCGCGAGCCGGTCGGCCTCGGCCGCGATGAGCCGCGCGTAGTCGAGGGCTGCCTCCGCGGAGGGCACCTCGGGGTCGTCAGGCTCGAGGGCGACGACGACGCGGTCGCCGACCCGGCGCGCGGCCAGCCGGGCATCGCCGCCGAGGCTCTCGTCAGCCTCGAGGACCGCGCGCACGACGCCGATGGCCTGCCTGGTGCGCTCGGGCTCGGCTGCGGCCGATCCGCGGGTCGCCAGGAGGGCCCGGGCGATCTCGGTCACCTCGGCAAGCCCGCCCTGCTGCGACACGATGGCGACGACGTCGTCGCTCAGGCCGAACATGCCGGAGCCGGCCTTGCGCAGCCACGCGGTCCGGAGCCGGTCGAGCACCTGGCTGACGGCTGGCCGGGTCACGCCGAGGTAGCGGGAGATCTCGCTGAGGTTCGGCCATGCGGAAATGCCCTGCGGTGCAGGCATTTCGAGCCCAAGGAGGATGCGCGCGACCGTGATCTGGGCCTGGTTCCGGCCGCTGCTGCCGGGCATGAGCGACAGGGCGAGGGCATCGAGGCCGCGGCCGGGGGAGAGGCTTCCGGGCTCGTCGCCCGGATCCTGGGCATCATCGCCCGCCACCCCGGGCTTGGGCGCAGGGGCCAGGGCCCGCCGCCAGTCGCGCAGGGCCTGGCGCATCTCGCGCTTGGTGCGCTCGCCTGCCCCTGGGATGACATTCACTCGATTCGCGGGGACGGCAAGGGCCTCGCCGACCCTCGTGACGTGCAGTTGCGCGAACGCCGACTGCGCCCGTGCGGACAGCCCCGACTCGGTGAGCGGGGTGGCCTCGGTGACGTCTACGCGGCGTACGGAACCGGCATCGTCGTCGCTGTCGTCGACGTAGGCGGTCCTGTCGGTCGCGACGAAGATCGCGGCCCATGCCTGCGCGAGATCGGACAGGTCGCTGAACCGCTGGCCGGCATCGCGGGCGAGGGCCTTGCGGAAGAACGCCATCATCGGGGCGGCGACGGCGGGCTCGAACGAGTCGTCGACGAGGGTGACCTCGTCGGAGATCGCGGCCGGGTGGGCATCGCCGCTGCCCCAGACGGGCCGCTGGCCGGTCGCCATCTCGTACAGGGTCACGGTGATCGCGAACCGCTCCGCGGCCCGGTCGTAGCGGGGCCGCCTGCCGCCTCCGCCGAGGAACGGGTCGAGGTAGGGCTGGGTGCCGGCCTGGATGTGGTCCAGCGGCTCCTTTGCCAGGGAGAAGTCGAACAGGACGAGCCGGGGCCTGCGGTCGGCCGGGTCGGGCCGCACCCCGAGGTTGTCGGGCTTGATGTCGCGGTGCAGCACGCCGCGGGAGTCCATGTGGGCGGCGGCCTCGAGCAGGTCGGCGCCGTACTGCGCGAGCTGGTCGATGGTGAGCCGCCCGACCTCCCGGATGCGAGCGCCCAATGTCGGGCGTCCGGCGTCCTCGAGCTGGATGCAGCGCCGGCCGTTGATGTCGAACGGCGCCTTGAGCGCCTTGACGATGCGCGGGCTGTCGAGGGCCTGGAGCGCCTCGTACTCGTCCTGAAGGCGGGGTGCCTTCGACGCATCATGGGCGACCTTGAGGACCGACACCTCCTCGAGGTCTGCGCAGGCCTCCGTCGATGCCTCGCGGACGAGCAGGGCGACGCCGGTCGAGCCGCTGCCCAGCCGGGCCTCGACGATGAGGTGGTCGGTGAGGACGTCGAGCGTGTCGGCCTCGAGCGGGTCGACGACGACCACGGGCTCCTCGTCGGCTTTCCACTGCTCGATGGCGGTGTCGAGGTCGTGCAGGAAGTCGCTCGTGCTCGGCGTGCGCTCCAGCCGGGCATCGGGGTGGGTCGCGCGCATGACGAGCCGGCGGAACCCGTCGGTCATCCCGTCGATCTCGACGCCGGGATCGAGCCCCGCGCTGCCGCGGATGCGCTCCTCCAGCTCGGCGATCGAGCTCGCCGGCGGCGCCGAGGTCAAGAGCAGGTAGCCGAGCGCGCCGAGACCGTACACGTCGAGCGCGATGCCGTCGGGGTCGTCCATGCCCACCTCCGGCGCGAGATAGACCCACGTGTCCTGGTCGGCCAGGGCGATGAAGTGACGGGTGCCCTGCAGCACGGTCGGCTGCCGGGTCGCGGTCGAGTGCTCGACGTCAGGGCTCTCCCGGCCGGTCTGCCAGTCGCGGACGGTCACGAGCAGCGGCCGGCCCGGCTCGTCGACGACATAGACCTGGCGCGGGGTCAGGGCCCGGTGGGTGACCCCGCGGTTGTGGGCGTACTGCATGATCTCGCCGAGCCGGCGGATCACCTCGAACCGGCGCTCGGGCATCAGGGTGTCGGCGCTGGCCGACAGCCACTCGTCGAGCCGCTGGGCCTTCGGGTCGAAGTCGAACACGAGCGCCGGCCGGCCCTGCTCGTCCTGGCTGATGTCGGACGGGCCGACGACCCCCGGATGGGCCAGCCCCGTGGTCAGCCGCAGCTCGCGCTCGGCCGACCGCCTGATCTGCGCCCGCCGCTCGGCGGATGCATCGCGAGGCACGTCGAAGAGCCGTATCCGCTTGCGCAGGCCCGGCAGGTGGGGGTTCTCGGCGATGACGTCGACCCAGGTCGGGCCCTGCGAGACGGGGGAGAGCTGGTCGACGGCGTACTGGCCGACCATCCGCACCCGCGCGGGCGGCTCGAAGCCGGCGCTGTTGACGAGGTCGACGATCGCCCGGGCACCCGGCCGGTCGACCATGTCGCCGAGGGCCCGGGCCGGCTGCGCGAGGAGCTCGCTGAAGAGCGGCACCCCGACGACCCCGTAGCCGTCCAGCCCATAGGTATCGGCCTTCGAGGGGTCATCGAGCACGACGGTGCAGTTCGCCC
>WLOY01000147.1 GCA_009699015.1 Actinomycetota bacterium
GCGTCTTTCGTCGGCCGCCCACTGAAGGATCGCAGGATCGTCCAGCGTGCGTAGGCCGACTTCTTGGACACGGACGATGTCGATGCCTTCGACTCGCCTCTTCAAACCCAGCACGAGGTCTGGTTCGATGTTCTCATCAGCGAGGAACCGTGGACTCACGGCTCAAGGCGGGCGAGCAACTTGGCACGCAGACCCTCGGGCGGGTCGGTCGATTCGATCCGTGCCTGGATGGCCGTTCCCTCGTGCTCCTGCTCGCTCAGGTAGGAATCGACCTCGGCGCGGTGTCGAAGGTAGTAGGCGAAGATCGCGTGGACATCCGCCAACAACACCGTCTCGTAGGCCTCGTGGATCGACTCTGGTGTCTTGCCTCGTTTGAAGTCCGCCACGAACACATCGAGGGAGATGCGGGCACCTGGCACCATGAGACGGCCAGCCTGGTCTCGGACCAACGGAACCGGCTCGGGTTCGATTGCCACAGCGGTCATCGCGGTGCACCTCCTTGCGCTGAGGATACCGGCACCTGCCCTGATCGTCGGCCTGGTTTTCCCGGCATCGCCGGGCCTGCACTTGCCGTTCACCCCATCTACTGATTGAATCGTCAACTACCAGCGACAACCGGACAAAACAAAGGACACCATCACATGAGCACGAGCACCGAGGCATCCGCCCTTGCGATCGACGACCGCACCGCCTCCCTGCTCTTTCGCGATGCCCACACCGCCTACGCCTTCACCGACCAGCCGGTGACCGACGAGCAGCTCGCGGCAATCTACGACCTCGTGCGCCACGCTCCAACCGCCATGAACTCGCAGCCGCTTCGCATCACCTACATCCGCAGCGAGGCTGCGAAGGCCCGACTGCTCCCGCTGCTCGCCGAGGGAAATCGTCCGAAATCCGCATCGGCCCCGGTCGTGGCCATTCTCGCCGCCGACACCGACTTCCACGAGAACTTCGCACGGGTCCTCCCGCAGCTCCCCGGAGCCAAGGAGAAGTTCGCCGACGACGATGCCCGCGCCCAGGCGGCCAAGTTCAACGCCAGCCTGCAGGCCGGCTACTTCATCATCGCGGCTCGGGCGGCCGGCCTTGATGCCGGACCGATGGGCGGGTTCGACAAGGCGGGCATCGACGCGGAGTTCTTCGCAGGCACGGCGCTTCGGTCACTGCTCGTCGTGAACCTCGGCTACGTCACGGAGTCGGGACGCAACCCCCGCAACCCCCGCCTCGAGCACGATGAGGCAGTCACCGTCCTGTAGCGCTCGGAGTCAGGCGAGCTTTGGCCCGTACGTGAGGCAGGCACCCACCGCAGTGGCCAGGATGAACACGCCGATGAGCACGATGGCGAGCACCTTCGCCTGCCGCGAATGCCGGCCGGCCATGGCCGGGGGCAGGTAGAAGGGCGGCATCGTCACCGGCCCGCGCAACTCCACCCAGTGAGGGTCGAGCTCGGCATCGGGCTCGGCGCTGGGCACTCGTGAGAAGTCCTCAAACGGATCATGCTGCATGCATCCGAGTCTGGGCGTCCGACGCCTCAAGGGCAACCCCGGCACACCGAGACGTCCGGCGTGAGCGATCGACCCCGATAGCCTCGCGCTGTGAAACGTTGGGTCGCACTCTCCGCGCCGGTCGTGTTCGTGCTCCTGTGGAGCACGGGCTTCGTCGGTGCCCGATACGGCCTCCCCTACGCACCGCCCTTCACTCTGCTCGCCGTGCGAATGGTCATCGCAGCGGCCGCGCTCGCGGTCATGGCAGCCGTCGTCCGATCGGCCTGGCCAAGGCGCACTGACGCCTACCGCCAATCCGCGATCATCGGCGTCCTGCTCCATGCCGGGTATCTCGGCGGCGTCTTCTACGCGATCAGCGTCGGGCTGCCCGTGAGCGTCACCGCGCTTGTCGTCTGCCTGCAGCCGGTGGTCGTCGCGGTTCTCGCCGGCCCCGCACTCAATGAGCAGCTCATCCCCCGCCAGTGGCTCGGCATCGCCCTCGGTCTCGTCGGCGCACTGCTCGTGCTCACCCCCGGCCTGCTCAAGCAGGACAGCCCCGATGCCTACCCGCCCGCAGCGGTCATCGCGGTGATCATCGCGCTCTGCTCCGCCGCGGCAGCCACCCTGCTCCAGAAGCGCCACGGTGCCAGCATCGCGATGCTGCCCGGCACGGCAGTGCAGTACGCCGCTGCGGCGGTCGTGCTCGGCGCCCTCGCACTGGCAACAGAGGACATCGCGATCGACTGGACCCCGGCCTTCATCGGAGCGATGGCCTGGCTCATCGTTGCCCTGTCGATCGGGGCGGTGCTCATCATGTTCTGGCTGCTGCGCGTCGGCACCGCGACCGGGGTCTCGAGTCTGTACTACCTCGTTCCGCCCGTCACCCTCTTCGAGGCGTATGTGCTGTTCGGCGAGCGCCTTTCACCGTTGTCCCTTGGCGGGTTCGGCATCGCGACGATCGGCGTCGCGCTCGTGCGCCAAAGGACCGGGGCGAGTGATGCCGCGCGCGATGACGGGGCCATCTCGACAGATACAACCGCCTGAAGGTGGCCGACATCGAGCCGTCGACACCGGCAGGAGTCGTCGCTGCGATCGTCGCCCTCATCTGTGCCTCACACGAGCGAGTGCGAGTCGCCATCGATGGTGCGCCCGCGTCGGCGCCGGAGAGACTCGGCGCCGAGGTTGTCGAAGCCCTCGCTCCCAGGCGTGGGGTGCTCATTCGCGCGGATCACTTCTGGCGTCAGGCCAGCCTTCGATTCGAGGACGGACGCCACGACGCCGACGCGTGGCTCGATCACTGGCTCGACGAGGCCGCGCTGCGCCGCGAGGTGCTCGACCCTGGCGTCGAACGCGGGTGGGTCCTGCCGGCGCTCCGCGACGCAGTCACCGACCGCTCACTTCGTCCTGCCCTCGTCGAACTGCCGCCGAACGGGGTCATCCTCGTGGCCGGCTCAGCGCTGCTCGGCCGCGGCCTGCCCTTCGACGTCACGGTCCACGTCCATCTGTCCTATGCCGCTCTCGCGAGGAGAACGCCCGAGGACCAGGCGTGGACCCTGCCAGCCCTCGCGCGCTACGAGCGCGAGGGCAACCCGACAGCGCAGGCCGACCTCGTCGTGCGGGCAGACGATCCGCTGCGGCCGGCAATCGCCCGTCGTGAGTAATGACGCGGTCGACGGGGGTCACCTACACTCGCGAAGTGGCGACCCCTTCGACGAACTCGAAGATCGCGGACGAGGACTGGTACGGACGCAACCTCGAGACCAGCGAGTACGCCCAGGTCGCCTTCATTGACATCGACATGACCGAGCTCACCAGCAAGGGCACGGTCTTCACCGAATGCACCTTCCGCGGGGTGCGCTTCAACGCCTCCCGCCACACGAGCTCAGCCTTCTTGAACTGCTCCTTCCATCGGTGCACGTTCTTCGATGCCGTCTTCGCCGACTGCAAGGCCGTGGGGAGCACCTTCGAGCGCTGCGACCTTTCGACCCTGTCGGTTGTCGGCGGCGACTGGTCGTTCACCGATCTCTCCGGCGCTGACCTCTCGCGCGCCAACTTCGCGGGGACCCGCCTGCGCGAGGCAGGACTGGCCGGCGTGAAGGCCGCTGGCGCCTCCCTGCTCAATGTCGACCTTTCGGCCGCCTTCACCGATGGTGCTGACTTCACCGGTGCCGACCTCCGCGGGTCAATTCTCGCGGGTATCAATCCGCTCAATGTGACGCTCCGAAGAGCCGTCATCACCGCGGATCAGGCAGTTCACCTTGCCGAGGCCCTCGGGCTCGACGTGCGCTACGACTGACCAGAGACGCGCACACCGGCGGCAACCTGAACCGACAGCTGGACGTCCGCGCCGGCCACGCACGAGATCACGTGCCCGCCAGCCGTGCGGTCAGCCGTGATCCCGTGCAGGTGGAGTCCAGGCGCCCCTGTTCCGGCAAGGTCGGGCCCGGTGCGAAAGCCCACGAGCACGGCGCGTCTCGAACCGAGGTCGAAGAGCGTCTGCGTGGCCACGACAGTTGCGAGGGTCGGGTACGGCTCAGCCTGCGCGGGAACGCTGCGGGTGACCACGCTCGTGAATGTTCCGCGAACACGCACCGCGACCATGCCCCCCGAGGTCCCCGCGACAGCGTCCACGAGGGCCGGCAAGGCGGAGCAGAGCGTTCCCGGTGGCACCGGGGCCGAGCGATCGGGGGCAAATCGAATGACCTGGAGGAAGGGGGTGGTCGCGGACGATGCTGCGATAGCCGGCACACCATCGGTTCCCACCCGGTAGACGACGCCCCCGACCATCACGAGCTCGCCGTTGAGTTGGTCGAACGTGCCGAGGCCAAGTGTCGTGCCAGCGGTGACCGAGTCGACCGGCGCGAGGCCGTCGTAGTCGGGCTTCACCAGGTAGTCGTATGTGCCGACCTGCGACACCCAGCCGTCCCCTGTCGCCGCGATGACCGGCGGGGGGATGAGCGCTGCCACGGCAACCGTGCCAATCGCGGCAATGATCGTGATGAGAGCGGGTCTTTTCATCCGCTAACCATTGCAGTCGCCCGTCCCACCTGTCGCCGGGGGCTGTCGCTTCGAGCGTTCGCCGGACAATTACCTATCGTCGTCGGCGTGGTCTGAGAACACATCGCATACTAGGCACGTGGCCCTCCCGACGATGTCCAAGCCAGATCGCCCGACCGATCCCGTGACGACCGTTCGCGCGACCGGGCTCAGCCTCACGCAAGCGGTAGCCGTTGGGGTGAACACCACAAGCCCGGCCTACTCGTTGGCAGCGATCCTGGCCCCCATGGCCCTCCTCGTCGGCTACTCGACTCCAGTCGTGCTGATCGTCTCGTTCGTCCCCATGGCCTTGACGTCACTGGCATTCATGTACCTGAACAGACGCGACCCGGATTGCGGCACCACCTTCTCCTGGGTCTCTAGGGCCCTTGGCGCCAAGCCTGGGTTCATTGCCGGATGGACGATTGCCGCCTGCGGAGTTCTGGTCCTGGGGTCGCTCTCCCAGACCGCAGTCGAATACGGTTTCCGCACCGTCGGCCTCGTCAACCTCGCGGAGAACCGGCTTCTGGTGATCGGCTGCGCAGCCGCGCTGATCATGGCCATGGTCGTACTGTCGATCGTCGGGAGCGATTGGTCTGCCCGCTTCCAGACGCTCATCAGTTTCGCCCAGATCGGCATCCTTCTCGTCTTCGCCCTCGGCGTCGGCCGAGTGGTGCTCTCCGAGGGTCTCCCCGAGTTCACCACCGCGTGGATCAATCCGCTCGATCGAGGCGTCGAGTCCCTTGTCTCGGCAATGCTCCTCGGGGTCTTCGCCTTCTGGGGGTGGGAGGCAGCGACCAATCTCGCCGAGGAGTGTCGCCGGCCGACTGACGCCGGCAAGGCCGGGGTGCTCTCAACCCTCATCCTGCTGGGCACCTACGTGTTGGTTGCGATCACGGTGGTGATGTATCTCGGCCGTTCGGATTTCTACCCGGTCGGCGAGTCCGGGCTGGTCATGGTGGACATGTCCGGCGTCGCCCTCGGCCCGCTTGCGGTGCTCGTCCTGCTCGCCGTCTTCATCAGCGCGCTGGCCTCGACCCAGTCGACCATGGTCCCCGGGTCTCGGGCGATGCTGTCGATGGCACGCCGCGGAGCGCTCCCGGCGTCACTGGGTCGCATGCATCCGCGCTTCAAGACTCCCTGGGTCGCCCTCATGACAACCGGAGTCATCGCTGCGACGTGGTTCGTGATCGTGAATCTGCTTTCTGAGACCGCCATGCTCGACACCCTTTCGGCGCTGGGCACCCTCGTCGCGTTCTACTACTCCATCACCGGCATCGCATGCGTCGTCTACTACCGCCGTCACGTCGTCGGGAGCCTCAAGGGATTCATCCTCGTCGGCCTCGGCCCACTCCTCGGATCCCTCGGCTTGATCATCATCCTGATCGTCGGAATTCAAACCCTGACGACTGCTGCGAACGACGGGTCAGGTTCCCGAATCCTGGGGCTCGCGGCGCCCGTGGCCTTCGCCGTCTTCATCCTCATCCTCGGATTGGTCGCCATGGGTTGGCGCATGCTGCGAGCAGGAGGGTTCTTCCAGAGTCGGCCGCAGGTTGCCAATGCCATGCAGAGTCCATTTGTCCTGCCGTCCGAGCGACCCATCCCAGCCGGGGGCATCCTCGTCGACTGCAACCACAGCCTGGAGTTCATCATCGCATCGATTGATGCGGCTGGGCTGGATTCGCTTCCCGCGGGCACGCCCGTCTACCTCGTGGCCGGTATCGCACCCCCCGAGCTCATGGGTGACGAGGACCGAGCAGTTCACGACGCACTGATCGATGACGCCTCCCAGTTGTTCCTCCACGTGCAGCGGTATCTCAAGGGCATCGGCATCACCAGGACGATTCCGCTCTACGAGGATTCGGATGCTGCGAATTCACTGCTTCTTGCGGCCGAGCAGGCGCAGCCAACAAGGACCGTCTCCGGGCATCGGGCTTGAGCGCGCCCTGACCTTGCCCTGAGCGAGGAGCCACTGCTCGCCCCATCTCACCGCATCGCTCTCGCTTCGATCACGGGTTGCTCACAACCCACCGACACCGCCCGCCGGGCGTGGCATGCGGTGAATATTGCTCGTACGTTGGTCAATATCCACACCACCTACGATCAGGGAGACACCACATGAAGCGCACCATTGCCGTAGCCGTTGCCGTGACGGCGGGAATCATCCTCACCGCATGCGGCAGCTCGACCAGCACCGAGGCAACCACAGCGGCCTCCTCCATGGCCGCTTCCGCACCCGCGTCACCGATGGCCTCACCTGCCGAGGCGACGACCGGCACCATCGTCGACGTCGCCAGCGCCAGCGACGACTTCTCGACCCTCGTCGCAGCCCTGAGCGCAGCCGGACTCGTCGAGACCCTCCAGGGCCCCGGCCCCTTCACCGTCTTTGCCCCGACGAACGAGGCGTTCGCAGCCTTGCCCGCCGGTGTGCTCGACAAGCTCCTGCTGCCGGAGAACAAGGACGCCCTCACCAAGATCCTCACTTACCACGTGCTCTCGGGTCAGGTCATGGCCGCTGACGTGACCGACGGCGATGCCGCGACGGTTGAGGGTCAGACGGTCGCCCTGTCGACGGCTGACGGCGTCACAGTGAACGGCGCCAAGGTGGTCACAGCTGATGTCGTGACGTCGAATGGTGTCATCCATGCGATCGACGCGGTGATCTTGCCGCCCGACGTCGACGTGGCTTCGCTCTAGGGAGACGCGCTACTCGAGCCAAGGGTGGCAAGCGAGTCAATGGTGGTGGGGCGACTGGCGCCCCACCACCATTGTCTTTTCGCCGTGCGCACCGAGAACCTGGAGGAGGCCCTCAACCCGAGACGGCAGCGATGTACCTCTCCATCACATCTCGCGCTCGTTGATCGAGGTCTCGCGGTTGGTGTCGTTCTCGGCGAACACCCGCGAGCACTTGACGGTGAGATCGACGGCGTCGAACGCCAAGTGCTGATGGGCGCCCACTGCTTTGCCAGGATGCGATGGCAGCGCCGGCGTTGCGCTTGGGGGACGATCGCCACGTCGTAGCGCGTTGGGCGAGCCGACTCTCCTCAAATGGTTGCGCCATGCGGCCGGAGAATCTATGCTGTTTATACGCACAATTTTAATAAGCCGTCTCAGCGCAGTCGGAAGGTGACCCACGGATGTCGGAGCAAGCCACATTGATCGAGGGAAACCTCACCGACCTGAGCACTGCCCTGGCCGCCGACGGCTACCGACTCAGCGTCGCTGACGTTAGCGCGCATGGGCTACGCCTGGACATCGAAGCACTGTCCGATGCCTGCCCGGACTGCCTCGTCCCGCCGCCGGTGATGGAGACCATCGTGCGCGCCGCGATCCCCGATGCCGATCGGTTCACTACCATCGACATCACCTACCCGGAAGCAGCGACGACCCATGGCTGAGGCGGCACCCACCCCGAACTGGGCAACCATCGCCGTGACACGGGTTGACGACATCATCGAGTTGCGGCTCCACTCTGACGGCGGTCCGCTGATTTGGAGTGCTGAGGCGCACCGCGAGTGCTACGAGGCCTTCCTATGGGTCGCGGCCGACCGCGAGGCCAAGGTGCTCATCCTGACCGGTACCGGCGACACCTTCTGCGATGCGCTTGATACGACCAGTTTCTCGCAGATGGCCTGGCACGAACTCTGGTACGAGGGCCGCCGGATGACGGCCGGTCTGAACGAGATCGACATCCCGATCATCGGCGCCGTCAATGGTCCGGCGACCATCCACGGTGAACTGCCCGTCATGGCGGACATCGTGATCGCGGCCGACCACGCGGACTTCGCCGACCATGCCCACTTCGCTGCCCGCGACAATGTCGCCGGAGATGGATCCAACCTGGTGTGGGCGGAACTACTGGGCCGCACTCGGGGTATGTACTTCCTCTTGACGGGGGAGCGCATCACGGCCGACGAAGGCAAGCGGATCGGCTTCGTCAATGAAGTGATGCCGCTTGCCGCACTGAACGACCGCGCTTGGGAATTGGCTCGGGAGCTGGCAAGGCGAGAGCTGCCAATCCTTCGCTACGCCAAGGACGCCATCGGTATCGGCTTCCGCCGCGACTTCCGGCAGAACCTCGGACACGGCCTGGGCGTGCAGGGCAGCGGATACTGGGCCATCGGTGGCATCAAGGCTGGTCGGTACCAGCAGTAGCTGCACCGGAACCACGCTTGCCACCCTCCCGGATGAACGTGGTGTCCCCGGCATAGCGCGCAAGCTGCGCCTTTGCCACCGCCACAGGCGGCGAGCCGCCGATGAAGCCACCATCGACGCTGATGACCTGGCCGCTGATGTACCCCGCGTGGTCGCTCAGCAGCCATGCATAAGCCTCAGCGATGTCCTCGGCCGTACCCACCCGATCGGCTAACGGCGACTCGGGCAAGATCGCTCGCTTGGCCGCTTCGATGTCGTTATGGTCGCCCGCCCAGGTATCCGCCACCATCGGCGTGGCCATGCGCCCCGGTGCAACCGCATTGACGCGAATGCCGTAACTGCCCAGCTCAGCCGCCCCATTGCGCGTCAGCGACACCACGCC
>WLOY01000148.1 GCA_009699015.1 Actinomycetota bacterium
ACCACCAGCTCAAGACCCACGCCGGATGGGACATCACCGACAGCAAACCCGACGGCAGCTGCACCTGGACCTCACCCCAAGGACGCCGATACGACCACCACCCACCACCCATCGGCACCACGGCATAACACCCACCACAACAGCGGACGAGTCAAGGCTCCCGGACTCGGACCTCGGGCGGAGAAACTCCCCGAGGCGCCGCTGGAGATTTGAACGGGCACGTGCCATGGTCGCGGAGGAGTGCCGGAAGTACATCTCCGCGTTCAGGGTTCTCAAGAACCGGTCGGCTGCGTCGTCATGCCGGCGCACCCCCGTGCGGCCCAAGGTTCCGCGGACAGAGATGAAGGAGCAGAGCGACGCGATGCCCGTCGATGCACGCGGGTCCCTCGGTTGGAGTGAAGCATCGTTGCGCACTGCACGAGGCTGTGCGGGCGACCGATCCTGAGGGCCTCGACGATCCGGGACGTGCGTATGCGCTCGGCGATCTGCCAGTGACAGCTTTCACCGTGGTCGTGCCGACCAGCTCGGTCCTGCCGACCAGCTCGGTCCTGCCGACCAGCTCGGTCCTGCCGACCAGCTCGGTCCTGCCGACCAGCTCGGTCCTGCCGACCAGCGGGCTCGTGCCGGCGATGCGTTGGCTAGCCAGCAGTTTCGCCGTTGATCCGGGCAGCCCTCGCGACCTCGAGGGCACGAAGGCGACTGTCGAGCCGCTCCGCGGTCGCCGAATCGCAGGAGAGTCCGTAGGCGGCGGTGACGACCGCTCCGAGGTCTGCGCGGTAGTCATGGCCGAGGCTCTTGAAGTCGCCCGGCTTGATGTTCGTGGCGAAGAAGGTGTCGACGAGGGCCTGGGCCCACGTGATACCCGGCTTCCAGCTCATGGAGTCGGGCACGTTTCGCCCCCTCGCGCCGTCAGTCGGCAGCCACGCCGGACGGTGGAGCAGCAATTCGGGACGGAAGCGGACGACCGGATCTCCGTCGTGCTCGAGGAACCAGACCCGCGGCCGCGGGCCCTGGAAGCCCGCAGGGATCTGATCCGGCCGGTCGACGGTGATCGACTCGGCAGCGCACAGCGCATGGAAGACATCGGCGGTCGATCCGCCGGGCGTTCCGACCCACAGAGCCGCTGAGACGCCGTAGTGGTCGAGGTCAAGTGGGCCGGCCGGCACGGCAGCCTCCTGCACCTTCGCGCCGAGGCTCTCGCCGTACAACAGGATCCGGGGTGCCGATGCCCGGACGGCACACTCCTCGCGGATCGCGTCGAGGAGAAGCCGCTGGGTCTGGGCCGCCATCTCCACCTTCCCCAGCGAGAGGAAGGAGGGCAGCAGGCCGTAGCCGATCGCGACGGAGGCGCAGTTGCCCAGAGTGAGGATCTCGACGACATCGACCGGCGTCGCGTTCGCGTATCCGCTGCCCGCCGGAGCCTGGACGAGCAGCGCGCCACGGTCGAAGGCCCCGGTGCGGCGTAGTTCGGCCATTGCCAGGCCCACCCGCTGCTGGACGGTGTCGGCGGCATCGACTCCGATGAACACCCGGATCGGCGACGCGACAGGATCGCGCTCGGTCACGAAGCGGACATCGTCCGGCGCCACCACCGTCCCGACGAACCTGGCTCCCTCGCGTCCGAGTTCCGCGATCGACACCGCACTCCCGACGCATCCGGAGACGCAGTCACCGGTCGGTGGGGTCGAGAAGCCGGGGTCGAGCGATCGGCTCTCCTCGACCATGCGACCGAGGAGGACGCCGCGACCGTACGTCGCAGCTGCGACGATGCCGCCCGCAAGACCCGCACCCACGAGTACCGGCGTGACCGATCTGACCGGCCCCGGACCCCGCCCGCGCGCAGCGGCCATGATCGAGGCACCGATGCCCACCTTCAGCCCGGCCGATCCACCTGCAATGCCGCCGAGGATCAGGGGGAATGCCTGCCGGACCTTCGATGGCCATGGAACGAGTGTGGCGCCGCGGGATGCCGCGGCCACGCCGGCTCCAACGGCAACGCCGGCGGCAACACCTATCGCGACTGGCTTCATGGCGGGCGTTCTTACCGCGGGCGTTAGGAGAGGCCGGGAAAGAACAGCTCGATCTCGCGCGCCGCGGACTCAGGTGAGTCAGACCCGTGGGTCACGTTGTTCTGGGTCTCGGTTGCGAGATCCCCTCGGATCGTGCCCGGGGCTGCATTCGCCGGGTTCGTGGCGCCCATCATGGCGCGCCACGACAGGATCGCGTCGGGGCCTTCGATGACCGCCGCGACGAGTGGCGCGCTTGTGATGAAGGCCACGAGGTCGCCGAAGAAGGGGCGCTCCCGGTGCTCGCCGTAGTGGTTCTCGGCGATCTCGACGGTGAGGATTCGCTGCTCGAGGGCCACGATGCGGTAGCCCTTGCGCTCGATGCGACCGAGGACCTCTCCGACGAGGCCGCGGGCGACGCCGTCGGGCTTGATCAGGACAAGGGTGCGCTCGGACACGAAAATCTCCTCAGAATTACGGATGCACCGGACACCGATGCCTGCTGATCCTACCTCGCGGCAGGCGGGCTACGCCGTGCCCTCGGACGGGGCGTCTTCCTCCGTCTGGGCGTCTTCCTCGGACGGGGCGTCTTCCTCGGACGGGGCGTCTTCCTCGGACGGGGCGTCTTCCTCGGACGGGGCGTCTTCCTTGGCCGGCGCCGCCGCAGTCTGGCCTTCAGCCTCGGCGTGGGCAGCCTCGCGCAAGGCATCGACCCGCCGCCCAGTGCGGACCGCGATGAACCACAGCACCACGAAGATGCCGCCGACGACGAACATGAGCGGGACGAGGAACCCGATCGAGACCACGACCACCTGGAGCAGCCAGCCCCAGGCCACGCCCCACGGCCGTCGCAGCGTGCCGACGGACAGGACAAGAAGCACCGCAATCCCCGACCCGACCCCGATCGCGAGGCCCTGACTCGACATCGAGCCGTTGTTCGATGCGACGAGGCTGGCGAGGAACACGACGATCGCCTCGATCGCGAGGACCGAGGAGCACAGCACCTTCATGAGCCGGAGCCATTCATTGGCTCAACCATTTCATGACCGGGGCCCACGTGCCATGAGGCGCTTGGCCTCGCCGGCGAGCACGACAGAGCCGGTGACGAGGACGCCGGCACCGCCGTAGTCATTGACCTCCTCGGCCAAGGTCACCGCACGGTCGAGGGCGTCGGCGAGCTTCGGCTCGATCCACACCCGCTCCTCGCCGAAAATGTCGCAGGCGATGACCGCGAGATCCTCAGCGGGCAGGGCGCGACCGGATGCCGGGGTCGTCACGACGACATGGTCGAGCACCGGCTCAAGCGCGATGAGGACGCCTTGGGCGTCCTTCTCACCGAGGATGCCGACGACTCCCACGAGCGACTCGAAGTCGAACGACTCCGCGACGGCGGCCGCGAGCGCGATGGCGCCGTGCGGGTTGTGGGCGGCATCGACGATCACGGTCGGGCTACGACGGACGATCTCGAGGCGGCCCGGTGAGCTCACCATCAAGAAGCCTTCGCGCACCGTCTCGACATCAAGTTGGACGTCGGTCGCAAGGAAGGCCTCGACTGCGGCGAGGCCGACCGAGGCATTCTGCGCCTGGTGGTCTCCGAACAGCGGCACGAACAGGTCCTCATACCTGCCATGCAGGCCCTGAATCGTCAGCATCTGGCCACCGATCGCGACGTCGCGGGACTCGACCGAGAACTCGATGCCCTCGCGCGCGATGGATGCCCCCTCGAGTGCGCACCGGGCGAGGAGGATCTCGGCGGCGGCGAGGCTCTGCTCGGCGAGGATGACCTGGGAGCCTGCCTTGATGATGCCCGACTTCTCGGTGGCGATCTCCTCGATGGTCTCGCCGAGGTACTCGGTGTGGTCCATGCCGATCGGCGCGATGACGCACACGCTGCCGTCGGCGACATTGGTCGCGTCCCATGCCCCGCCCATGCCGACCTCGATGATCGCGACGTCCACGGGGGCGTCGGCGAAGGCGGCGAACGCCATCGCCGTCATCACCTCGAAGAAGGAGAGCGCGATCCCGCCATCGGCGAGGGATCTGGCATCGACGAGTTCGACGTACGGTTTGATGTCATTCCAGGTCCGGGCGAATCTCGCCGGCGATATGGGCTGGCCATCGAAGCAGATGCGCTCTCGCGCATCGAGGAGGTGGGGTGACGTGAATAGCCCGGTCCGCAGCCCGAATTGACGCAGGAGCGACTCGATGACCCGAGAGGTCGTGGTCTTGCCGTTCGTCCCGGTCACGTGGATGACGGGGTAGGTGCGCTGCGGGTCGCCAAGGAGCTCGACGACGGATGCGATGCGCACGAGCGACGGCTCGATGCGATTCTCTGGCCAGCGGGCCATGAGCTCCTTGACCAAGGCTGCGTGCCGCTGCTGCTCGTCACGGTCAGAGGTCGCTGTCACGTCATCAGTCTAGGTCGGCCGTCTCGTTAGGCTTACCCCTCGTGACTGCCTCTCGCGCCGTGCCCGACAAGCCCTCCATCGACGGAATCGAGTCGAGGTGGGCCGATGCCTGGGAATCACAGGGCGTCTACCGGTTCGACCGGACGCGAACGCGCGACGCCGTCTTCTCGATCGACACTCCCCCGCCGACCGTCAGCGGGTCCCTACACGTCGGCCACGTGTTCTCCTACACGCACACCGACTGCATCGCGCGTTACAAGCGCATGCGCGGGTTCGAGGTGTTCTACCCGATGGGTTGGGACGACAATGGGCTGCCGACTGAGCGCCGGGTTCAGAACTACTTCGGCGTCCGATGCGATCCGAGCCTGCCGTACGACCCTGCCTTCGAACCGCCGGACGAGCCCGATGCCAAGCGACAGATCCCCGTCTCCCGCAAGAACTTCATCGAGCTGTGCGAGCGCCTCACCCTCGAGGACGAGGTGGTCTTCGAGGACCTGTGGCGTCGCATGGGACTGTCGATCGACTGGTCGCAGACCTACCAGACGATCGGCGCGAACGCCCAGCGCGTGAGCCAACTCGCATTCCTGCGCAATCTCGCCCGCGGCGAGGCCTACCAGTCTGAAGCACCGACCCTCTGGGACGTCACCTTCAAGACTGCTGTTGCCCAGGCCGAGCTCGAGGACCGTGAGCGACCCGGCGCCTACCACCGCATCGGTTTCCCGCGGGCCGCCGATCCGAGCGAGAAGGTCTTCATCGAGACCACCCGTCCCGAGCTCCTCGCAGCATGCGTCGCCCTCGTCGCGCACCCGGACGACCCCCGCTACCAGCCCCTCTTCGGAACGACGGTGCTCACGCCAGCCTTCGGGGTCGAGGTCCCGATCGTCGCCCACCAGCTCGCCGACCCGGAGAAGGGCTCCGGCATCGCCATGGTCTGCACGTTCGGCGACCTCACCGACGTCACCTGGTGGCGCGAGCTCCAGCTCCCGACCCGTCCGATCATCGGTTGGGACGGCCGGATCCTCCCCGACGTGCCCGAATGGATCACCGACCCGGTTGGCATGGGCAATTACGAGGCCATCATTGGCGCGACGAGCCACACCGCGAAGGAGCGGATGGTCGAGATCCTCGGTGCCGCTGGCGACCTCGTCGGCGAGCCGCGGCCGATCGTGCACCCGGTGAAGTTCTTCGAGAAGGGCGACAAGCCCCTGGAGATCGTCACGACGCGCCAGTGGTACCTCACGAACGGCGGACGCGACCCGGTGCTCCGTGACCGGCTCATCGAGCGCGGCAAGGAGCTCAACTGGCATCCGGAGCACATGCGGGTGCGCTACGAGAACTGGGTCGGCGGGCTCAACGGCGACTGGCTGGTCTCGCGCCAGCGTTTCTTCGGCGTGCCGATCCCGGTCTGGTACGCGCTCGACGAGTCGGGCAATCCGCGCTACGACGAGATCCTCCGGCCCGATGAAGCCGACCTGCCCATCGATCCGAGCAGTGACACACCTGCCGGCTACGCCGAGGACCAGCGCGGCGCTCCCCATGGCTTCATGGGCGACCCGGACATCATGGACACCTGGGCCACCAGCTCACTCACGCCCCAGATCGCCGGCGGATGGGAGCGCGACCCCGACCTGTGGGGCCGGGTATTCCCGATGGACATGCGCCCGCAGGCGCACGAGATCATCCGCACCTGGCTGTTCAGCAGCGTCGTTCGGGCCCACCTCGAGTCCGACTGCCTGCCGTGGAGCGATGCCGCGATCTCGGGATGGATCCTGGATCCGGACCGCAAGAAGATGAGCAAGTCGAAGGGCAATGTCGTCACCCCCATGGCGATGCTCGACGAGTACAGCTCCGATGCCGTTCGGTACTGGGCCGCGTCGGGCCGACCGGGAACCGATACCGCTTTCGACGTCGGCCAGATGAAGATCGGTCGCCGGCTCGCCATCAAGATCCTCAACGCGAGCAAGTTCGTGCTCATGCTCGACCCGAAGTCCGATGCCGCCGCAATCACCGAACCACACGACCGGGCACGGATCGCCGCCCTCGCCGAGACTGCACGTCAGGCGACCGTCGCCTTCGAGCAGTTCAACTACGCGAAGGCCCTCGAGGTCACGGAGACCTTCTTCTGGGACTTCACCGACGACTACGTCGAACTCGTGAAGGAACGCGCCTACGGAGCCGAGGGCGAGGCCAAGGCAGATTCCGCGAAGGCAGCCCTATCGGTCAGCCTTGACACAATCCTTCGCCTGTTCGCCCCGTTCCTCCCGTTCGTCACCGAGGAGGTCTGGAGCTGGTGGCAGGAGGGAACGATCCACCGAGCGTCCTGGCCGGACAGCGAGGCGCTCGCGGCACTTGCCCAGGGCCAGGACCGGGCACTCCTCGGCGACCTTGCCGCGGTGCTCACCTCGATTCGCAAGGCGAAGAGCGACGCAAATTCCTCAATGCGCGCCGATGTCGCGTCCGCTGTAATCACCGCGCCCGCCGACGCCATCGATCGGCTGCGAGCAGCGACCGGCGACATCGCCGCGGTCGGGCGGATCGCCGATCTCACGTTCGTCGAGGGATCGCAGCTTTCGGTCGAGGTCGAGCTCGCCGAGGTGCCGTAGGAGCACCGGGAGCGGCCTTCTCCCGAACTGCCCTGCTCCCGGAGAAGGAATGCACGCCATACCTCCGGCGGAAGAGAAGGGGCCGAAAACGCCAGGGGTGGCTCGCTTGGTCCCCCCGGAAAGCGAGCCACCCTCAGGGCGTTTCGGCCGTGCCAAACGTAGCCAACTCGGGACCGAAAACGCACGCGCTGGACCACGGCACACGGGCTTTGTCCGGACATATTCGGACACAGGTGAACACCCTCAACGAAGGGCGACACAACGTGAAACAGCTCGACACGGCCCGACGCTCGACACGGCCCGACGCTCGACACGGCCCGACGCAGGCCAAACACGGCCCACCCCTCCAGTCATTGCATCCAGTATCCGGACCAGCTGACCACATTTCTCATCACTTGACCCACATATTGGTCGGTTCATCCATGGAACCTTCCGCGCCGTCAGCCATCGTCCTGCGCGCGGTCAACCCTCATGGCGGCTAGCACTTGACCACTGTTGATTGATCATTCGTCGGTCAACGATCCTGCTTGCCTCGCGTCACCTCCATGGTCGCTCATGGTGTTGGCCGCCCCGACGATCGCGCACAGCACGCTCGCTTTGCAACTCTCGCCAGTCCACACGTCGGGCATCGCGCCCTGGCTCGAACCCGAAGACGTCATCGCCGCTGAGGGGCAGTCGACAGGCAAACAGTTCGCCCACCAAGACGTCGCCGTCCCTCCGTCGAGTGGGCCCCTCCGCATCACGACGGAGGGTGCTGCCAACCTCAAGCCGGACTTCGATCCCATCATGCTGTCGACTATCGCGCGCGCTGTCGACCATCGCGCGGGTTCCCACGGCAATAGGTCACATCAAGGGGATCGGATTCCCGCTCACCATCCAGCCTGGCAAATCACGCAAGTTCCGGATGGTGATCAAGTTGCCACCATCAGGCAGGGACAGCAGGGTTACGTTGTCGGTTGCGGTCGCCCGCAGCGGAGTGAACTCCAAAACAGCGACGAATGCAAAGCACCCCTGCGAACATCCCCGCAGGAGTCACCCCGTCTCAGGCAGACTTCTCGCAGTGTCAGGCAGACTTCTCGCGTCGCTCCCGACGGGGCGCGGCGTCCCGCGGCACGAGGGTCGGGTTCACGTTGTCACGCACCACCTCGCCGCTGATGACGACCTTTCCGACATCGGTGCGGCTCGGGACCTCGTACATGACGTTGAGGAGAACCTCTTCAAGGATCGCCCGCAGGCCGCGAGCCCCCGTGCCGCGCTTCAGTGCCTGCTCGGCGATCTCCTCGAGCGCCTCCGGCGCGAACTCAAGGCCGACATTGTCGAGCTCGAACAGGCGCTGGTACTGCTTGGTGAGAGCATTGCGCGGCTCGGTGAGCACCGAGACGAGCGCCTCCCGGTCGAGCTTGGATACCGCGGTGAACACCGGCAGGCGGCCCACGAACTCGGGGATCATGCCGAACTTCAGCAGGTCCTCGGGCAGGGCCTGCCCGAAGATATCGGCCGGATCACTGTTGTCGTCGGTCACCCGCTCGCCCTCGACGAGGTCGAAGGTGAACCCGAGCTGCTTCTTGCCGATCCGCTGCTCAATGATGCGATCGAGCCCGGCGAAGGCGCCACCGACGATGAAGAGCACGTTCGTGGTGTCGATCTGAATGAACTCCTGATGCGGGTGCTTGCGCCCGCCCTGCGGCGGCACGGATGCTGTCGTGCCCTCGAGGATCTTCAGGAGCGCCTGCTGCACCCCCTCGCCGGAGACGTCGCGAGTAATCGACGGGTTCTCGCTCTTGCGAGCGACCTTGTCGATCTCATCGATGTAGATGATGCCCGTCTCGGCCTTCTTGACGTCGTAGTCAGCAGCCTGGATGAGCTTGAGAAGGATGTTCTCGACATCCTCGCCCACGTAGCCGGCCTCGGTGAGCGCCGTGGCGTC
>WLOY01000149.1 GCA_009699015.1 Actinomycetota bacterium
CCAGGCGGAAACGAGCAGACCGGCTCGGCTTCTACTTCACGGAATTGGATCGCTTTTTGCTAGAAGAGATCGTGGCCCATGGGTACCTCACCAACATCCAGGCCGCTCGCATCTTCAACGTCACCCCGTCGGGGATCGCGAAGAGGGCCAGCCGGCTACTCGAGGCCGGACTTCTGGAGAACTCACGGCGGGCCGTTACCGGGGCGTGCTGCCTCATGGCGACGACCGCCGGGGCAAAGCACGTCGGCATGAATTTCGGATTTCCCAAGACGACGCCTTCCATGCAGCGTTGGGACCATCACGACGCTGTTGTGACCCTCTACCCACATCTGCGCGAGACGGAGCCGGAGGCAGGTGTGTGGATCACCGAGAGGGAGATCCGCTCCTGCATCACCAGAGAGGCACAGAACAGCGCAGCCACGAAGAAGGGCGAGGATGCGCCATGGACGGAAGCGGAATTGATGAGTCCTCGTGTGCGTCGGCTCGCCCCCTGGACGGCGGTGGCGCCCAAAGGTGGTTACGCCAAATGGCATGCACCCATCTACTCGAACGCTGGCACCGTCATGTCTCGGAAGCAGCCCGACGGAATGCTCCTGCGGCCAGATGCCCTGCCCGTCGTCCTGGAGGTAGAGTTGTCGCTCAAGGACGTGAAGGGCAGCGGTGGATACAGCGAGATGGCCGAGGCGTATCTGCGTTCGGCCTTGGACCAAGTCATCCAGCCAAGAATCAGATATTTCACTGCGGAGGCGAAGGGGAACTCGAAGACCATTAAGGGCCGCCTCGCTAAGGCGGTCGCATTGCTCGGATCCTTCCTCCAAGGTGCGGCCGCGAAGTCCGGGTTCACCATCGAGTGCACTGAGATTCCACTCAGCCTCTATCGACCATTCGGGTACGGCTTGGGTTGGATGCCTGCCCGCGCCTCCCGTCGGAGTGCTCCCAGTCGGTGACCGCGCCAGGACAGCGTCCTCGCCGGTTGCCTACGTTTTGATAGGCATGCCTGTCTTCTCGAACGTCGTCGACGCGCAACCGTCGAGTGCATTTCCTCTGTGACGGTTCGCGTGTCATCGTGCGGTCCCGGCGATTTCGGATCGTTGCCTACATTCGTCCCTTGGTTCGGCCCCGGACTCCAATCGGCTTCGGGGTGCCGAGTTCGGGCTGTTTCCGCTCAAGGGCAGATGCTTCACTCAGGATGTTCGCCCACGTTGCCCGCAGTTTGATCATCTCCTCCGACGGGGCTTCGGGATGCTCGACGAGCCACTGGCCGTATTCGCCCTTCGTCGCTTCGACGATCCCCCGCCCGGCCGTCCGAAGGGAACGGAGCCACACCGCCACGTGAAGGACGATGTCCGCTTCTTCCAGGCCGTCGTATTCCCTCGACGGCGTGTTGGCGTTGAGCCCCGATAGCCGGCAGGCGGCCGACCACGTGCCGTACCGTCGCAGGTACGCGATGGGGGACGGGATCGCCTCCTTGCGCTCAGCGGGCACGGATTCGCGCCATACCTTGTAGCGCGACTGCGCGAGGGCGTCGGAGGCGCCGATCCCTAGGGCTGCGGCGCACTCGCTGAGCACTGCGGCCATCTCCTGATCAGTGAAGTGCTCGCGACCCACTGTCGGCACCGGGACCACGTAGCCGTCGACGAGGGTGCGGGCAAGCGGCAGCAGCCGCGCCATGCGGTAGGCGGGCAAGCCAAGGTCGCCGGCCGCGTCCGTCTGGGAATCGCTGGCGTGCTCCGCCACCCATCTCGCCAGGCGCATCGCCTCCTCCCGGTCGACCTCACATCCCCGGTCGGGGCCTCGGCTGCGGGCTCCGGCGGTGAGCGCCCCGGCATGCTGGCGAACGTGGCTTCGGACGGTCGCGGCACTCACGGGTCGTCCGTACTTGGCTGCGAGTCCATCGGCCAGCGCCTCATAGTCCGACCCTGCGCCAAGGAGCGAGACGAGGAGCGGCATCTCGACATCCCAGGGCAGGAGGGGAGGGCGTCCCCGTCGAGTCCCTCCCGCTTCCGGCACCCCCAAACAATACCCCATCAAGATTAAACTTGCCTAAACGAAAATTTCAGGGTATAGTCGTATTATCGAGGTTCAACGAGGGAGCGCCATGAATGAAACACCGAGCGAGGCACTGCTGCTCGCCGATCTCGAAGCCCACCTGAAGTCGGTCTGGCCGCAGGTCATGACCGAGTGGCAGGCATCGGTCAAGGCTGCGAACGTGAGGAAGAAGGCCGTAGCGCTCGTGACCCGCTGCTGCGAGAACTGCCAGACCACTGTCCGGGTGGGCGCCATTCTCAACAGGCTGTCCCCGGATGCGCCAGCAGGCGAGCGTGCCTACTGCGCGATATGCGGGACGGTGACCCGGTCACCGATCATTGAGGTGCGGGGCCTGGTCGTTCGGAACGGGGCGGCAAACGACGAGTAGCCCCCGATGTTGCGAGAAGCGTCCCACCGTCGTGCTGGCGGTGGGACGCTTCGTCTTTTGCGCGTCGTCCGCGTGCGCGTCTGCGGACTGGCAGAGTCCTGGGTGGGCGACTTGCTCATGGAACAGGACTCAGCCTCGTACGCCCTACGCCCTCGGCCTTCGCGCAAGAGGAATCCGCAGGGGGATCGCGGCTCGCCCACAGGCGGAGACTTTCGATTCAGCATCCAGGCTGATGTTCATCGTTCTCGATCTCGTTCACGTCCTTTGTGCGTGCTCTCCCCCTCTAAAGAGGGGGAGAGACAAGCACAGAGAGAGGCTGGAAGGCACAAAGGCGGCACAAGACCTGCACAGAGTGCACAAGCAGATGCTGAATCCCTCACAAAAGGGGCGATTGTGCTGCGCTTTCCAACGCCTCGGTGCACAAGAGGTGCACAGGCGCTTGTGCAGCGACTTCCAGGAACAGCACAAGGCCAGCACAGACCGCCCGAAATTGAGTGCCTGGCTCCCGCGTTGAAGGGCACCGACGCTGTCCCCGTCATTCGTGACCCTCATTGGAGGTCGATGTCGACAGGTCCGGCGCGGTTGTCGGAGCCAGGGAGTACAGGGGTGTCGGGCCTCGTTTCCCGGCGGACGCAGCGGCCCCTTCCTTGATGAGGGTGTTGAGCATTCGTGAGACGGTGGTCCGTCCGGTCTCCTCGATGTCGAGGGCTTTCATGACCTGTGCTGTCGAGACGCTTTCCGGAGATTCGGGAAGGGCGTTGAGGACACGTCCGTGGAGGGTCTCGTTGATGTCGGACTTGCGGCTGGCTTGGAGGACGAGGGAGGTGCGCGGGTCTCCCCGTTCGTCGTCGCCGAGCGCGACGACGCTCGCAGCGAGGCGGATGCCCCATGGGGAGCCGTTCTTGTTCTTCGTCGATTTCACCGTCATGACGCTGCCGTCCTTGGCAACGTTGATGACCGCGTCGACGTTGGCCTCGAGGACTGTCGACCCGCGTACCCGGCCGTCGTTGCCCCACCCGGTGTGGTGGACCAGGACGACGGTTCCGTCGATGGCTTCCCGGAGGTCGTCCAACGCGGAGGTGAGCGCACTCATGTCCTCGCCGTCGGAGTCCCTGGCCCCGCCGAACAGGGAGGACAGGGTGTCGAAGATGACCATCTTCGCGCCGAGGTATTTCGCGAGGGTCTCGACTTCCTGGAACGCGGGTCGCCTGTTTCCCGCGTCCCAGAGGTTGGCCTTGGCCCGCATGATGTGGAAGCCGGCCGGTCGTGGCTGGTTCCATGCCGTGGTCCAGGCGTCCCGGCGGTCGCGCAGTCCGTTCACTCCTTCCTTGACGACGTAGAGGACGGGCGCCTGGGTCACGTCGTTGCCCTGCCAGCGGCGTCCGCAGGCGACGCTCATGCCCCAGTCGAGGACGAGGAACGACTTCATCGACCCGTGCTTCCCGGCGAGGACCACGGTTTCGCGCTGGCTGAGGTAGCCCATGATGAGCGGTTCGATGCGGGGCAGGCCGTCGAGGTCGTCGAGGGTCAGCAGGACCCCGTCTGACTTCATGCGTTGGACCTGACGCTCCGTCCAGCACCCGGCGCACAGGGACTCATGCACAGGGGCTCCGAGGGCGTCTACTCGCATTTCGGTGACCCGGCACGTTCCGCAGAGCGTGTCGACGTGGATGTCCTCAAGGGTCAGCACGCCCGCGCCGGCGGCCATCACCGGGCTTCCTTCGCGACCGAGCGCAGCGTGGAGCGGACTTCGCGTTCGGTCATCCCGGTGGACAGTGCAGCGTCGAGGAGCAGCAGGGGGTCCAGGCCGTTTTCGACGCAGCGGAAGCCTGCCCAGGCAAGGACGGAGTTCCGGTGCCCTGGCGTGGCCTGGGCGACAGTCCGTATGAGCCCTGCGCCGCCCTGGCCTGCAGCGCCTGCCCGAGGAGTTGCGGTTGCGCGGGCGGTCACTGGCGCTGCCAGTGCGGTGGTGAGTGCGTCCCAGTCGAGCACCGGGCCGTACCGGTCCGGGCTGACGCTCGTCCACTGGTATCGCCCGGCGCCTGGAATGACGGAGGGGGACACCAAGATGTAGCCGTTGACGCCCCGGTAGTCGAGCCCGTGCCCGGCCTTGCCCGATGCGTGGTTGCCTCCGCCGTTGACCGCGAACAGCAGGTGCCCGCCGCCGCTCGGCGTCGACGCCTGGGCGAACCCCCCGGCAAGGAGGCGGCGGTCGTTCAACTGCCGGGCACTCGTCCAGCCGGGCGCACCGTCCTTCACGTCGACGTCGAGTGCGTCGACGGCAAGGCCGGTGCGCATCCCGATGTTGTCGCTGGGGTTTGATGTCCACCATCGCTGTACCCGGTCGAGGTCCGTCGTCGCGTCGAGGAGGCCGTTTCGGCAGTTCGGTGTCTTGCCCCCCGGCTTCAGCGGGAGCACGGCAAGTCCCATCTCCGCGTAGGCCATCGCAGCATCGAGCATGCACGCTGCGTTGATGGCCGGCGCGATGCACGAGAACGTGTCGACCCACGTCGGAAGAGCGGTACTCGCGTGCATGTCAGGCACCTGCGTTCGCGGCGAGGACCAGGTCGGCGAGGGCCTCCGCCGGGTGCACGAACTCGCCCCGGTCGATGGCACGCAGGATGTCCGCTCGCATCGCCGCAACGGCAAACCGCGTCCAGTCGCCGGTGCCCCGGTCGTACCGCGATGTCGCTCGCTTGAGGCTGTTGACGCAGATTTGTGCGCCCTGAAGGTCGCTCAACCGGCCATCGGGGTCGCAGACTGCGAGGACATCCGCCGCCAAGGGCAGCACTTCGGCGATGTACTCACTTGGAGTCTTCAAGAGTTCGTTGGGGGTCACGTCTGCGCCTCTTCCGTCCGGTCCGATAAGCACCCGAGTGACTGCCTATGGAAACGGAATCGACTCGACTCCAGATTCGAGAGTTTCGAGAAATGAAGCGTTTTTGCCTCGGAAGAGGTCAGTACAGGGGCTCTTGCCCCTGAAGTTCACCGCGATAGGCCGCGCGGGAGGCGCCGCGACGTTCGAGACGCCGCCTCTCACGTGTGCGACGTGCACGGACGTTGTCCTCGGCAGCGAACCGGGCACGTTGAGCCAACCTCAAGGATGCGGCATCCACGGGACTTCCAGAGCCTTGGCGACGGGCCTTTCGTGCGGCTTTCACTGCCAGAAGTGACACCGCAACACCGTGCTCGGTGAGGAACTTGACGATGCTGATCGTCGACATGGCGTCAAAGTGTGCTGAAATCCCCTCCATGACCTTCTCGGCCTGAAGTTCAAGGTCAACATCTGGCCGCTCAACACGCAACTGTGAGACCAGGGCTCGCAGTGAGGCAGCCGAGACCTCTGGTGACACCCTCGTTTTGCGGGTATCGAACCCGGCAGCACCTGCGAGGTCACGCAGGTCGTGCCATGACCGAGACGACACGCGAAAGCCAGCGGCGGTCATTAACCCAACGAACGCAGACGGCCCCGTCGCCTGCTCACAGCACACGAGGGTCAGAAACTCTCACTGATGCTGGCGTTTCGTAGTCGAGGCGGACGCCGACCAGTGGATGCCACACGTCTGTTTTGATGGCGGCTGAGGATAGGGCGCAGGCTTGCTGAAGGTCCGTGACGGCTCATCCGGCTCGCCATTTTTTGGCTGTCGCGGCCATGTTCTGATTCGCTTTCTGCTCCGGTGTTTGCTTCGTCGCACGGGAGCATCCCCGTCCGCCGTAGACCTTCGCTTGACTCATGCTCTCAGAATCGGCGCGGCGCGGCGGCCCCTTTGGCGCTTATCGCTTTCTGCTGATGCTTGCCGATGAGTGAGTCGTCGGTGCCCGCAGGCAGGCTCGGGGAACCGAGTCGGCGCTGCGTCACCTTCCATCGGTGAAAAGTGGTGGCCCTTGGGCCCAGCGAATGATTCGCTCCGCTCTGTCGGACTCCACTGCCATACTCGAACTGACGTGTTGGATTCCTTGACTCGGGGGTATAGGTGCATGGGCATTGACTTCGTAGCATTGGATGTTGAGACAGCGAACGCGAACAGAGGGTCCATCTGCGCGATAGGGCTCTCCACCGTCCTCGGCGGTGTCGTCATTCGCACAGACAACCTCCTCTGCAAGCCGCCAGGGGAATACAACGGGTTCGACTCGTTCAACACTCGGCTTCATGGCATCACTGCCGACCTCGTCTCCGGTGCGCCGACGTTCGAGGAACGCCTGAGCGAGGTCGTCGGGATCATCGGCGACCTCCCAATCGTGTGCCACAACGCCTCATTCGACATCGGGGCGATCCGCGACGCCTGCCTTGAGAACAGGGCGCCGTGGCCTTCCCTCGAATACGCATGCACGCTGATCCTCGCTCGGCGCACCCTTCCCCACCTCATCTCGTACCGGCTGCCGATAGTCGCGGAGGACTTGGGCGTCCCGATGTTCTCCCACCACAACGCCGGACAGGATGCGGAGGCGTGCGCCCGCATTGCGCTGGAACTGATACGGCGCCAGCCCGCTGACTCCCTAGGCGGGCTGCTCACCGAAGTCGGGGTGCGGTTCGGTCGGCTCGACCCGAACTCTTGGGCTGGCTGCGTTCGGGTCAGGGAGAATCACGGTGGGGGCCACGGCGGGGACGGATACGGTCCGACTCCCGAGGCGAACGAGGACGCGGACATCGGACACCCGTTCTACGGTCAGGTCATGGTCTTCACTGGGGCGCTCTCGGTCCCGCGTGAGTATGCGTGGGAGGAGGTTGCGGCTGTCGGCGCCATTCCCGCGAAGGGGGTCAACAAGAAGACGACGATCCTGGTGATCGGGGATGGCTTCGCCGGCAACTCGATTGCGGAGTTCTCGACGGGCAAGGCGTTGCGGGCTGTGGAGTTGCAGGCGAAGGGGCAGAACATCGAGGTGATGACGGAGGAGGACTTCTTCACCGCGCTGCTCGACACGGCTTCTTCAGGTTCGCGCTGAGTATGTGAACGGGTACCTAGGAACTAGCCCAACCATTTCGTCGGGGTTGTTGATTGCGGCGGGTTTTTGATTCTTCCGGGGTGAGCCCCTTGGGGCGCCACCGATTGTCCCGTGGGCCTGGGTGGCGGTCTCCGTGGTTCCGGTCGTTGGCGGTTGGGTGGGTGCCGTGGGGTCAGCCGGCTTTGCCCGCCAGCCGGCAGGGGATGCTTCGCATGTTCGTATGGTGGATCGTCGTGTCGAATCGGTGGTGGAGGTCAGTCAGGTGAGAGTGGTTGAGCGAGGCGCGACTCTGCCTACCCTTGTTGTAATCCCATGTTGTAATGTAAAACGAAAGCCCGATATTCCCTCACGAAATTGAGTTTCCGTCGATTCCCGGCACCTCCACATGCCAGACAGTAGGAGTTCCTTTTGACTCTTCCTAGCAAAAGTGCTGTCGGACCCTTGCCGAAGTGTCTTCCTTGATCGCCCCAACTGGGGCCTGACGGGAGGCGTCGCGGTGAGGGTCCACAGCATTGACCACCGGAAACTGTCTGGCGACCCACTCCCGTTCCCCACCGGAGAGTTCCACGACCCCGCCGAGACCATAGCCGTCTTCGACCGCCTAGGACTGCCTGACGCTTTCCCTTTCGTCCTCGACGATGATGGCCGAGCCGATGGCTGCCACCACCTCAACCAATACCTCCTCGACGCCTGGGATCAGCGCGCCTTCGCGCTGGACAGCATGCGTCGGTTTCACATGGCGCGTTAAAGTGCCCTGTGTTTTCTATCCTCAATGAAGCGATCGGTAGCACGTGGCCGTGAGCCCGCGTGTCGAGCGGGACGAGCAGTTGCGGGCGCAGCCCTGATCGCGCACGAATACTCAGCTATAGGCAGCACAGGTCATGGAAATGACCAAGGGGGTGAGCTCCGAGGCCCACGGAATGTAGGAGTCATCAAGACCTACTTTGGACATGTTGGCACTGCTCACCAAACCTCCCAGAAGTGCTGCTCTCCCTGCATCAGTCCTGAAATATAGGCAGGTAGCAGAGGGGTTTTTCTGAAAGGTACTTGCCACTGCCCACATGAAGTTGGTGCTGATCCAGTAGACATTGCTGGTAGCAGTGAGAGTTGGCTCGGGGGTCGCAGTAGGAGTGGGCTCAGTTGCTGGCGACGCCGTGAGCGGCACTTCGCAGGCAACGCCGTCACTGTCATGATCAAGTTTCCGGTTAGCGAGATAGACGTTCCGGTTCACTGCCGGTGTTTGCATGTCGGCCTTCTGAGCTGATCCCTTGTCAAAGGCGACTTCGTACTTGTTTTTCTTCTGCAGCTCGTGGCAGGCCGTAGTGGCTCCGGTCGCCGACGCCCCTACCGAGAAGCCGCGGGTCGTGCGGGGCGTTGTGGAACTCGTCGGGAGGGCGGGTCGGTCTCAGTGTCGGCGGACACTGATGCGAGCTGGCGTTCTAGGCGGGTGAACTGGTCGAGCAGCCCGATCGCCTCGAAGGTGCGGTTGCGTCTTCCCAGGCTGCTCTGCTTGATCACCCCCGCGTTGAGCATCC
>WLOY01000015.1 GCA_009699015.1 Actinomycetota bacterium
ATCGGGGCCCTGCTCGCCCTGCCGCTTGCCGCAACCGTGAAGGCCTTCGTCGGGACCTACCTCCATCGAACAGAGGTCGTCGACGACGCACTCACCACCATCGAGACGTAGGCGGTCCTTCTCAGCCGTGCAGGCCGCCGCCGTCGGTGAACCTGGCCCACGAGGCGTGGATCTCAGCCTCGGCTTCGGCCCGGCCGGCCCACGTGGCGCCCTCGACGCTCTTGCCCGGCTCGAGTTCCTTGTAGACCTCGAAGAAGTGCTGGATCTCCATGCGGTCGAACTCGGGCACGTGGTGGATATCGCGCAGGTGCTCCATGCGGGGATCGCCGGCAGGGACGCAGAGGACCTTGTCATCTCCGCCCGCCTCATCGGTCATGCGGAACATGCCGACCGTGCGGCAGCGGATGAGGACGCCGGGGAAGGTCGGCTCCTGGGTGAGGACGAGTGCGTCGAGAGGATCGCCATCGAGGCCGAGCGAGTTCTCGATGAAGCCGTAGTCGTGCGGGTACCTCGTCGAGGTGAAGAGCATGCGGTCCAGGCGAATCCGACCGGTCACGTGGTCCATCTCGTATTTGTTGCGGCTCCCCGCGGGAATCTCGATGGTGACGTCAAAGTCCAAGGGGATCATGCTGGCTAGTCTTCACCATGGGGCTTTGAAGCGAGAAGGGACACCGCGTGCGGGATCATGGACGGCGAACTCATGGTCGTCGGCTGACCGACGTCTGGCGCGCGGGGAGCGTGGGCTTGATCGTGGTACTCGCCGTGCTCATCGCGTCCATCGGACCGGCCGCGTCCGTCGACAACGTCGTTGCGCCAGGTTCCACGCCGCCGACCTCGCCGGCCGCTGCCGTGCTCTCGCCGACGCCCATCGCCAACTCAACAGCCCCCGCACCGACCCCGACGGGCATCCAGAAGGCTGTCAGCCCACTGCTGAAGGCGAGCACGCTTGGCCAGTTCAGTGCGGTCGTCATCGATCCCGCGACTGAGACGGTCCTGCTCGACGTCCGCGCTGGCCGGCAGCGCACCCCCGCATCGACGATCAAACTGCTCACCGCGAGCGCGGCCCTGTCCGTTCTTGATCCCGGCGAGCGGCTGGCGACCACCGTCCTGCTGAAGGACACGACCCTGACCCTCGTGGGCGGGGGCGACGCAACCCTCGCCCGCAAGGAGCAACCGGGAGTCGAGGCGGCGAACCTCTCTGCCCTGGCCGATCAGGTCGAGCAGAACGTCGCCGCGAACGCCGTTGAGTTGCAGTACGACGACTCGCTCTTCACCGGCCCGGAACTCGCGCCGGGGTGGCCATCGTCCTTCCCCCTCGACGGGGTCGTGGCACCGGTGACCGCGCTCATGGTCGATCAGGGCCGGGTCCGGCCGGGTGCGGCATCGAGGGTCGACAATCCCTCACGACTGGCGGCCCAGGTCCTCGCCGGGCTGCTGAAGAAGCGCGGCCTCACCGTCAGGATGATCGGCGAGGGGAAGGCACCAGAGGGGGCTACCGAGGTCGGCAGGGTCGAGTCGCCGACGATCCGTGATCTCGTCGAGCGCATGCTCACCGACTCGGAGAACGACCTTGCCGAGGCTCTCGGTCATCTTGTCGGCGGCCGGGTCAACGGCAAGTTCACCTTCGCATCTGGCGCGAAGGCGGTCGAGGAGACTGCGGCCAAGCTGGGATTGGCGGTCGATGGGCTGTCCGTCGTCGACGGGAGCGGACTGTCGGGCCGTGACAAGGTCCCGCCGATCACGCTGGCCGGACTCCTCGTGAGCGTCGCGAGGCAGACTGATCCAGCGCTGTGGCCCATCGGCTCGGGGCTGCCCGTGGCGGGCTTCACCGGCACGCTCGATGACCGGTTCACGCGCGGCCTGACAGCAGACGCCGCCGGATATGTCCGGGCGAAGACCGGCACGCTGAGCGGTGTCGTGGGCCTAGCCGGTACCGTGAAAGACGTGGATGGACGTGTCTTGGTCTTCGCGGTGCTCGCGAACGACGTCCCCTCGCTCGACGCCGCCCGCGACGCTCTCGACCAGTTTGCCTCCCGACTAGCGAAATGTGGGTGCTCTTGATGGCCAGTTCCGCCGTTCCGGTCCTGCTGCCAGTGAACCAGTTCGACCACTTCTACCGTGGGGGTGACCGCATCGGAGCGCTGCGTCGAGGCCCCGGTGGCCCGCAGCGGCCGGAGGAGTGGATCGGCTCGACGACGGCGCGCTTCGGCCAGGCACCCCAGGGTTTCAGCCGGCTTCCGGACGGACGACTCCTCATCGAGGCGATCGACGAGGATCCCGCCGCGTGGCTAGGCCCGGAGCACGTCGCCCGCTACGGGACGAGCACCGAGGTTCTCATCAAGCTCCTGGACCTCGACCAGCGGCTCCCGGTGCACCTGCACCCGAACCGCGAGTTCTCGCGGGCCCACCTCGGGCTTTCGCACGGCAAGACCGAGGCCTGGTACGTCCTCGACGCGCCCGAGGGCGCCGAGGTCGGCGTCGGCTTCAAGGAGGCGATGTCCCTCGAGCAGGTGAGCGACTGGGTGCGTGATCGCGACAGCGAGGCGCTCCTAGGAGCACTGCGCACGAGGGTGGTGAAGCCAGGCGATGCGATGCTCGTCCCCGCGGGCCTTCCCCACACGGTTCAGGCTGGAGTCTTCGTCCTGGAGCTTCAGGAGCCGACAGACCTGTCGATCCTCCTCGAATGGCAGGACTTCGCCGTCGATGGCGCGAAGGACGGCCATCTCGACCTCGGATTCGAGACGGCGCTCCAAGCCGTCGACCGGAGTGCGGTGTCCGACGCCGACCTCGATCGGCTCGTCCTCGCCCGGGAGCAGATCGAGGGCGCCGGGCTGTCGTCCGTCATGCCGGCGCAGGCCGACGCCTACTTCCGGGCGCACCGCATCGACACGAGCGCCGGCCCCGTGGAGGTCGAGCCGGGGTTCTCCGTCGTGCTCGTCCTCGAGGGCAGCGGCGTCATCCACTCGGACGCGGCATCCTTCGAGGTGGCCCGCGGCGACGTCGCGTTGATCCCGTTCGCGGCCGGCACCTGGAACCTCCACGGCGACGTGAAGGCGGTTGCCTGCCGCCCGCCGGCACCTGACGCCCCGGCGAATCCCCGCTGACCCATGGCCGAATCAGTTGAGTGGAGCCTGGCGGTCAGCACGGCAACGCGGCTTGCGCCAAAGGGGCCGGATCTTCCGAGGGCGCAGGCACGCGAGGCGGTCGCGATGCTGCGCGACCTGTCGGCCGAGGCGGTCGAGCCGGTGCGTCACGTCACCGGCCTGCACGTCCCCGGCGACGGTCGGGCGGCCGTTGTCGATCGTCCGGCCTGGATTGCCTCGAATGTCACCGGAATGCGCATCGCGATGGGCCCGCTCCTCGACCGGATCGATGGTCGCGAGCCACCGGCCTTCGTCCGCGACCTTGGGTCCCGCGGAACGGCGCTGCAGATTGGTGCCGTCCTCGCATGGCTCTCCGGCAAGGTGCTCGGCCAGTACGAGGTCTTCACCGATCCAGGGGAGCGCGGCCGGCTCCTGCTCGTGGCCCCCACCATCGTGCATGTCGAGCAGCAGTTGCAGGTGCCCGCACGCGACTTCCGGCTGTGGGTGTGCCTGCACGAGGAAACTCATCGGGTCCAGTTCGGCGCTGTCCCGTGGCTCGCCGACTACCTCGCCTCGCTCGTCGGGGATTTCGTCGAGGCATCCGAGCTGGGGTTCGGGCAGTTGCTCAAGAGCCTCACCCAGGTCGCTCGCAGTGCCATCGGTACCGGAGGGGGGCCGAGGGAGCCGCTCATGGAGGCGGTCCAGAGCCCGGCCCAGCGAGTGGTGTTCGACCGGATGACCGGTCTCATGTCGCTCCTGGAGGGGCACGCCGACGTCGTGATGGACGAGGTCGGCCCGAAGGTGATCCCGAGCGTCGAGCTCATCCGGGAGCGCTTCACGAAGCGCCGAACCAACCCGTCGCCCGTTGACTCCGTCGCCCGCAAGGTACTCGGGATGGACGTCAAGCTCCGCCAGTACAGCGAGGGTGCCGATTTCGTCAGGGCGGTGGTCGGCTCGGTCGGGATGAGCGGCTTCAACGAGGTCTGGACGTCTCCGGAGTCCCTGCCGAGCCGCGCCGAGATCAAGGCGCCGGGTCTATGGCTTGCGCGGATGGCCGGCTGATCGCCGGTGGCGGAGCGATCGACGCTCGCAGTGCGCGATGCCGTGCGCCGCGCCCTAGCCGACATCGGGCCGGGAGAACTCGTCCTCGTCGCGTGCTCGGGCGGGGCCGATTCGCTGGCGCTGGGCGCCGCAGCGGCTTTCGTCGGCCCGCGTGCGGGATGGCGAGCGGGCGGGGTCGTCGTCGATCATCAGCTTCAGCCCGATTCGGCTGAGGTTGCCCGGTGGGCTGCCGGGGTGTGCGGGGCGCTTGGGCTCGGGCCGGTGACCGTGCGGCCCGTGAGGGTCGGCTCTGCGGGCGGCCCTGAGGCTGCCGCGCGCGAAGCGCGGTACGACGGCCTGCTGGCCGAGGCCCAGGCCTCGGGCGCGGCCGCTGTGCTCCTCGGCCATACCCTCGATGATCAGGCCGAGACGGTCCTCCTGAGACTCGCGAGGGGGTCTGGAGCGCGCTCGCTGGCGGCGATGGCTCCAAGGAGCGGGCTGTGGCGCCGGCCGCTGCTCGAACTGCCGCGCGCCGTCGTGCATGCCTCGGCGCGGGAGGCGCTGGCATCCGTCGGCGAGGCGCCCTGGGTTGATCCGCATAATGCCGATGCCCGCTTCGCGCGGGTGCGGGTTCGCGAATCGATGGGCACGCTCGCACGCGCGCTCGGCCCCGGGATCGCCGGAGGGCTCTCCCGCTCTGCATCGCTCCTTCGGGACGATGCCGATGCGCTTGATGCCTGGGCCCAGCGCGAGATGGACGAGCATGCGTCGGGCGGACGGATCGCGGTGCCTGCCCTCGCAGCCCTGCCCAGGGCGGTTCGGACGCGGGTGCTGCGGCGGATGTGCATCGCGGCGGGCGCCCTGGCCGGGGACCTCACCCACGACCATGTGGCGACCGTGGAGCGACTCGTGTCGGAGTGGAGCGGTCAGGGTCCCACGAGCCTCCCGGGAGGGATCGCCGTGAGCCGTTCAGCCGGATGGGTTAGCGTCGGCCCCGCACCACCACGTTTGCGTGCCCCGGACGTCCCCCCGACCCAGGAGTAGGCCTTGCGCCCTGAAGACATCGACGGCGATCTCGACCACGTGCTCCTCACCGAGGAGCAGATCCTCGAGCGAATCGGGGAGCTCGCGGAGCAGATCGAGCGGGACTACGAGGGCAGGGACCTGCTCCTCGTGGGCGTGCTCAAGGGCGCGATCATGATCATGGCCGACCTGGCCCGCGCGCTCGGTCGCAGCACCGAGATGGACTGGATGGCGGTGTCGTCGTACGGTTCCGGCACGAAGTCCAGTGGGGTCGTGCGGATCCTCAAGGACCTCGACTGCGATATCGCGGGCCGCAATGTGCTCCTCGTCGAGGACATCCTCGACTCTGGCCTCACGCTGTCCTGGCTCATGAAGAACCTCTCTTCCCGAGGCCCGGCGTCGGTTGAGGTGTTCACGCTGCTGCGCAAGCCGGAGGCGATGAAGGTGCAGGTCACCCCGAATTACGTCGGCTTCGACATCCCGAATGAGTTCGTCGTCGGGTACGGGCTCGACTATTCCCAGCAGTACCGGAACCTTCGCTGTGTCGGGACGCTCGCCAAGCACGTCTACGGCGGCTAACCCCGCCCCGCTCCCGCCCCGCCCCGCCCCGCCCCGCCCCCAGTCATTTCGTCCAGAATCCGGCTCAAACCACCATGATTTGCGTCATTTGACCGCGTTTTCGGTCATCTCATCCAGTGGACTCGGACGAAGTTTGACCGTTGAGCAAGTCGTAGCACGGTTCTCGCTCGGACGTCGCTCGTGGGATAACCAGCCGGTGCGCGGGGATGAGATGACCCATTTCGTGCCCAACTGACCATCCAGACGGTCAGTTGAGCCGGATGCTGGATGAAATGGCTCGGGGTGAGGCCTCGGGGCGAAGATGAGTGAGTGCGGGTTCGCTGTGCGCGGACAATGCTTCGCGCGGCGGGATGATTTGTATTCCCGTACTACCCTCAAGGGGTGGATATGAAGCGGATCGTTCGAGGCCCGATCTTTTGGATCGTGCTGGCGGTGATGTTCGTCCTGCTGGGCTCGAGCCTGATCTCGGGCATCGGGGCTCCGAACCAGGTCGATACCAGCCAGGCAGTGGGCGAGATCCAAAGCGGTCAGGTCGATACCGCGACCATAATCGACCGCGATCAGGTCCTCGAGATGACCCTGAAGGATGGCTCGAAGGTCCGCACCTCCTACATCACCGGCCAGGGCGTCAAGCTCCAGGAGCTGCTCCAGGAGAAGGCCGACTCGGGAGCGCTGCCCGGCGGCTACAACGTGGTGGTCCCGACCGAGAACATCCTCGTCACCCTGCTCGTGTCCCTCCTGCCGATCGCCCTCGTCATCTTCCTGCTCTTCTTCTTCATGGGCCAGATGCAGGGCGGCGGCAACCGCATCATGAACTTCGGCAAGTCCAAGGCGAAGATGGTGTCGAAGGACATGCCGCAGACCACGTTCGCCGATGTGGCCGGCGCCGACGAGGCGGTCGAGGAACTCCAGGAGATCAAGGAGTTCTTGGCCGAGCCGGCAAAGTTCCAGGCGGTGGGCGCGAAGATCCCCAAGGGCGTCCTGCTCTACGGCCCGCCCGGAACGGGCAAGACCCTCCTGGCCCGGGCTGTTGCCGGCGAGGCCGGCGTGCCCTTCTTCTCGATCTCGGGGTCGGACTTCGTCGAGATGTTCGTCGGCGTGGGGGCGAGCCGCGTGCGCGACCTGTTCGAGCAGGCCAAGACGAATGCCCCCGCGATCATCTTCATCGACGAGATCGATGCCGTCGGCCGCCACCGCGGCGCCGGCCTCGGCGGCGGTCACGACGAGCGCGAGCAGACCCTCAATCAGATGCTCGTCGAGATGGACGGCTTCGACGTCAGCCAGAACGTCATCCTCATCGCCGCGACGAACCGACCGGACATCCTTGACCCCGCACTCCTGCGCCCCGGCCGCTTCGACCGCCAGATCGCCGTCGACCGGCCCGACCTCAATGGCCGTGAGGCCATCCTCAAGGTGCATGCGCAAGGCAAGCCGATGGCCCCGGGTGTCGACCTGCGCGCCGTCGCGAAGCGGACTCCCGGCTTCACCGGGGCCGACCTTGCCAACGTCCTGAACGAGGCCGCGCTGCTCACCGCCCGCCAGGGCGGCTCGTTCGTCGACAACGCCGAACTCGACGAGGCAATCGATCGGGTCATCGCCGGTCCGCAGAAGCGCACCCGGGCGATGGATGACCACGAGAAGAAGATCACCGCCTACCACGAGGCCGGCCACGCCCTCGTTGCAGCGGCGCTGCCCGGCAACGACCCGGTGCACAAGATCACGATCCTCCCGCGCGGTCGTGCGCTCGGCTACACGATGGTCCTGCCCGAGCAGGAGCGGTACTCGACGACCCGCAGCGAGATGCAAAACCAACTCGCGTACATGCTCGGGGGCCGGGCTGCCGAGGAACTCATCTTCCACGACCCAACGACCGGTGCCTCGAACGACATCGAGAAGGCGACATCCCTCGCACGGGCAATGGTCACCCAGTACGGCATGACCGAGCGACTCGGTGCCATCCGCTATGGCCAAGAGCAGGGCGAGGTATTCCTCGGCCGCGACATGGGCCATCAGCGCGACTACTCCGAGGAGGTGGCGGCGGCCATTGACGAGGAGGTCCGGACCTTCATCGAGTCAGCGCATCAGGAGGCCTACGACTGCCTTGTTGCCAATCGCGACATCCTCGATGCCCTCGTCGTTGAACTCCTCGAGAAGGAGACTCTCGACAAGGCCCAGATCGAAGCAGTCTTCGAGGCGCTCACCCTGCGCGAGCGGCGCCCGGCCTGGACGGGCTCAGCACGCCGGTTGCCAGATGAGCGTGGCCCGATCGCCACGGCAGTCCTGACCCCGATCGAGACCCTTCCGTTGCCGGCGGAGTCGTCGAATGGCCACCACCCGAGCGGCGACACGACTGGCGACGAGCCTTCGTGACCGCCATCAACCCGGTGACCCTTGGCCAAGAGGTCCCGGCGGGGCCGTACGACGAGGCGGGGGTCGAGCGGGCGATCCGCGATCTCCTCGTCGCGATCGGCGAGGATCCGGCGAGGGACGGCCTGCAGGACACCCCGGCTCGCGTCGCGCGGGCCTACGGCGAGATGTTCGCCGGCCTTCGGTCCAGGGCCGAGGACGTCCTCACGACCACCTTCGATATTGGGCACGGCGAGATGGTCATCGTCCGCGACATCGAGATGTACAGCACCTGCGAGCACCACCTCGTCCCGTTCCACGGTGTCGCGCACATCGGATACATCCCCAACGACAGCGGCCGCGTCACCGGGCTTTCGAAACTCGCGAGGCTCGTCGACGTCTACGCAAAGCGGCCGCAGGTCCAAGAGCGGCTCACCACCGAGATCGCCGATTCGCTCATGCGCATCCTTGAGCCGCGCGGGGCAATCGTCGTCATCGAGGCCGAGCACCTGTGCATGTCGATGCGCGGTGTTCGCAAGCCAGGGTCCAAGACCGTCACGAGCGCTGTTCGCGGCATCTTCCGCGAGGCTGCGCCCCGTGCCGAGGCGATGTCGCTCATCCAGGGTCGTTAGGTCGCACCTCATGGCACTGCGAGGTCTGCCGGCGGCACTTGCAGGTGTCGATCGCACGCTCGTCATGGGCATCCTCAACGTCACCCCCGACTCCTTCTCCGACGGCGGAGAGCATCTCGCTGCCGAGACGGCCATCGCGCACGGCCTCGCGATGCAGTCGCATGGCGCTGACATCGTCGATGTCGGCGGCGAGTCCACCCGGCCTGGTGCTGTGCGCATCACGGCGGAGGAGGAGCAGGATCGGGTGCTCCCGGTGGTGGTTGGCCTCGTCGAGGCAGGCATAGCGGTGAGCATCGACACGATGCGGGCGAGCACGGCGGCGGCGGCGGTTCGCGCAGGGGCCTGCATTGTCAATGACGTAAGCGGCGGCCTCGCCGACGATGAGATGTATCGCGCTGTCGCGGGCCTAGACGCTGCGTATGTGGTGATGCACTGGCGGGGCCCGAGCACCACCATGGATCGACTCGCGGTGTACGGCAACGTCGTCGCCGACGTCGTGGCTGAACTCGGTGCCCGCGTTGCCGAGGCCGTCGCATCCGGCATTGACCCTGCCTCGATCATCGTCGACCCTGGCCTTGGGTTTGCGAAGGAGGCCGATCACAACTGGGCGCTCCTACGCGACCTCGGAGCCCTCGAGACCCTCGGCTTCCCCGTGCTCGTCGGGGCCTCGCGCAAGCGATTCCTCGGGTCACTCCTCGCCGAGCCGGCAGGGGGGGGAAGCGTGGAGCCGAGGGGCATGCGCGGCCGCGACCCTGCGACCGACGCCGTGTCAGCCCTCGCGTCGGCGGCGGGAGCCTGGGCCGTCCGGGTCCATGACGTGGGCAACTCGCGCGACGCCGTCCTCGTCGGGCGTGCCTGGGCGAGGGGGTTCGAATGAGCGACCGCATCACTATCACCGGGATCCGAGGGTTTGGGTTCCACGGTGTCTTCGAGCATGAGCGCCGCGAGGGCCAGGAGTTCATCGCTGATGTGGAACTCGAGGTGTCGACCAGGGAGGCGGCCCGGACCGACGATCTTGCGGCGAGCGTCGATTACGGTGAAGCCGCAAACCGGGTCCACGCCATTCTCGTCGGCGAACCGGTCGATCTCATCGAGACGGTCGCCGAGCGCATCTCGGCCGCCCTTCTGGCAATGGTTGGGGTGCTTGGGGTTGTGGTGACGGTTCACAAGCCCTCGGCCCCCATCGTCGTCCCCTTCTCTGACGTGTCCGTCACCATCGCCCGGCCGTGAAGGAGGAGCGCATGCCGTCGTGGAATGCCGTGATCGCCGTCGGAGCCAACCTCGGCGATCGTCGGGCGGCGCTGCAGGGCGCCCTGGACGGGCTCAGGGCCACGCCCGGGATCGATGTCCTTGCGGTGTCGTCCCTCTATGAAACCGACCCGGTGGGCGGGCCCGAGCAGCCCGAGTACGCCAATGCCGTGATCCGGGTCAGGTCGACGATCTCGGCGAGGGGGCTGCTTGACCGCGCGCACGAGCTCGAGGCGGATTGGGAGCGCACGAGGCAGGTGCGCTGGGGGCCTCGCACCCTCGACATCGACATCATCGACGTGGATGGTCAGGTGAGCGATGATCCAGAGCTGACCCTTCCGCACCCGAGGGCGCATGAGCGCGGATTCGTCATCGTGCCCTGGCTGGAGATCGAGCCGGAAGCCGTGCTCGCTGGCCATGGCCCCATCAGCGGGCTTCGCATCGATGCCTCCGGCGTCCGCCTGTCGAGCGATGGGGGGCCCCTCCGGTGAATGCCATGACCCCCACCCGAATCCGACTGCTCATCGGCCTGGCCGTCGTCGCGGCGGCGGTGGGCTTGGGCGCGGTCATGCTCGTCGAGGGCCAGTCCGGCCGGGTGATCCCGGTGCCGTGGCTCGCGGGCGCGACCATGTGGTTCCTCGCGCTCGCCCTGCTCATCTGGACGCTGCTGAGCCGTCCGCGACTCCTGCGCAAGCCGGGCTCGCGACCATTGCCACCGCTCGTCGCCGCACGAACGGCTGCGCTGGCGATGGCCGCCTCGCGAACCGGCTCGCTCGTCGCGGGGTTCTACGCCGGGATTGCGATCGGGAGCTTCCCCTCGCGTGCGACGCAGGCCGGTAGTGCCGCTGTTCCGGCCGCGCTCACGACAGCCGTGGGGTCGTTGGCGCTCGTCGCGTCGGCTCTGTGGCTGGAGCGACTGTGCAGGCTTCCACTCGGTGGTGATCGCGATGGCACGGGTGGGTCTGGGCGAGGTCAGGCCGGCGAGCGGCGGCCCGAGCCGGGGGGCACGATCGCGCGTATAGGCTCGCGCTCATGAGCGACGCAACGAGCCTTGAGGACCTTCCCTTCGACGAGCTACGTCACCGAGCCTTCCATCTCGCCGAGAAGCGCGTCGATATCGGCTTCTTCACCGAACTGTTCGCGCACATGCCCGGCATGGTGGCGATCGAGGGCGAGGGCGGCGACCTCGGTGCCATCGGTGGCACCTTCATCGAGACGGTCAAGGCCGTGCGCGAGATGCTCGGCGACAATGAGCTCGATCCGACGACGGAGACCCTCCTGCGCGCACGCTTCGCGACCTACATTCGCGATCACGAGAAGTAGCCGCGCCATTCGTCAGCGGTCGACATCACCGACAACGAAGAAGAACGACGTCACCGCGGGCCCGAGCGCATGCAGGCCAGTGCCGGGCAGCGATCGTGCCAGCGCCTGAACGTTCGTGAATGAGGGCGTGCGGAGTTTCAGGCGCCACGGGGTCTTCTCGCCGATGCTGCTCAGCAGGTAGCCGCTGCGCCCGAGCGGGCCTTCGAACTCGCCGTACTCCGTGCCCTCCGGCACTCGGACGACCTTCGGCAGCGGCACGTTCACCGGGCCCTCGCCAAGCTCTCGCAGGCGATCGGTGGCGGCGGCCACGAGGGCGATGCTCACCGGCACCTGGGCCAGCAGGACCTCGTAGCGCGAGGGGATGTCTCCGGCCGAGGCGACCGGCACGTCGAGGACCTGCGCGAGCGCCGGGTAGGCGAGCAGGGGTTCGTCGCGGCGAAGATCGAGATCGACGCCGCTCGCGCGGGCGACCGGCCCGCTCACCCCGAGGGAGAGCGCGTCGTCGCGCGTGAGTACGGCGAGACCTGCGAAGGGCGCGAGCGCCGCGCCGGCCGCGTCTCGGATCGAGGGGAATGCGTCGGAGAGCCCGGAGAGCGCCCGGGCGAGGTCGCCCAGCCATTCGGGCGCGAGGGGCTGGGCGAGGCCGCCGATGCGGGTGATCATCGGGTGGACGCGACCGCCGGTGGCCCGTTCCTGAAGGACCTGGAGGGCCTCTCGGATCTCGAGGGCCTGATCGCCCTGCGGTACGGCGGCCCCTACGAGCAGGAGCGAGGCAGTGATGCGGTTGACCTCGGCGAGCAGGGTGCGCGACCAGGTCGCGCGCTCCGGCGGAACGATGCCCATGGCCGCCTCGATGGTGAGCGCGACCCCGAGCTCGGAGGAGAAGGCCGAGAGCCAGTCGTGCCGGTTCGCCAGCATGAGGATCTGCCGGTAGTCGCGTGCCTCGAAGAGCTTCTCGGCACTGCGATGCAGGAGGCCGACCCGGGCATCGGCCCCGACGATGACGTCATCATCGAGTTCCAGTGCCAGTTGGAGTGCGCCGTGCTGGGCGGGGTGGAGGTCGCCGAGGTCAAGGACGAGATCGGCGTCGAGGTGACGCGCTGCCCCGAGGGCGACGAGGGCCTGCCGTGTCGTCACGGGGCAAGTGTGTCAGGTGAAGGTCTGGACGAGGCTGATGAAGTCCGCATGGCCGGGAGCGGTGGTCCAGCGGCTGATCCGGGTGGTCCGCGCCCGGGTGGCCGCAGCCCCGGCCGCATCGATCGCGACATGGGCGGTGAGGTTGCAGGATCCGTCGGCGATCGGGGTCACGGTTCGACCATCGAGGTAGCCGGTGAGCGTGCCCCCATCCCACGTGCCGGCCATCCGTTCATCGCGGGTGTGGCCGTAGTCGATGGCGAGGGCGGCCCCCCTGTCGAGCATCCCGGTGATCGAGGCCCACGCGGCGTCGCGTCGGCTACCGATCTCGGCTCGCATGAACGGCCTGGTAACCGGCCACCAGTGATCGAGCCAGGCGCGTTGGGCGGGGTCCTCGAGGGGTTCGCCGAGCTGAAGTTCGCGGCTCACCGGGTCGATGAGCAGGCGGTGCGGCCGGCCCTCGTCGTCGGCCTCGACCGCCTCGCACGGGATGTCGTCGAGGAACTCGTGGGCGACGACGACGCCGTGGATCCCCCCGAGCTCCGCGGCTACCTGTCGGGCGTCGCCGGTGATCCAGTCGATCCCCGGATCGAGGTCCGGGGGACGCGGCCGAAGGTCGATGCCGATGAGCCGGGCATGGGTGCCGGCGAGGGCGAGCCTGGTGAGGAGGCCGCCGGCGCCGGAACCGACATCCACGACGGTGAGCGGGCCGGTGGTGTCTTCGCCGGCCAGGGCGAGGAGTTGGCCCACGAGTCCAAGGATCTCGGGGCTGGCCGCGATGTCGGTGGCGAAGTGCCGGTAGGGGTCGCCGTCGGGGCCGAGGTAGAACGAGCGATCCCCGGTGAGGGTCTCCTCCCATGCATCTGCGAGCGTCAGTTCATCCGGCACGACCACTGACGGTACCGGCCTCTAGGCTCCACCTGTGAGCGATCAGGGCCCGCCGAGGCTGCGCGTCGGCGTGATCGGTGCCGGACGCGTCGGTGCGGTCCTCGGGGCTGCCCTTCGCCGGGCTGGCCATGAGCTCGTGGGGGTCACGGCGGTGTCGGATGTTTCCCGGCTTCGAGCGGAGGCACTGCTGCCGGGGGTGCCGATCCTTGACCTTCCTGCCGTGGTGCGCGATGTCGATCTGGTGCTCGTCGCGGTCCCGGACGATGCGCTGCCCGGGCTCGTCGCGGGCCTGGCCGAGACCGGGAACGTGCATGCAGGGCAGTTCTGGTGTCACCCCGCCGGACGATTCGGAATCGCGGTTCTCGACCCGGCCACGCGAATGGGCGCACTGCCGCTCGCCCTTCATCCGGTCATGACCTTCACCGGGACCAGCCTTGACCTCAGCAGGCTCGGTGACTGCCCGTTCGGCGTCACGGCCCCGCAGGTGCTCCGCCCGGTGGCCGAGGCCCTCGTGGTCGAAATGGGCGGGGATCCGTTCTGGGTCCCGGAGGAGAACCGGTCCACCTACCACGCAGCCCTGGCCTACGGCTCCAACTACCTCATCACGCTCGTCACCCAGTGCCTTGACCTGCTCCGTCACGCGGGGCTTGAGGAACCGCAGCGTCTCGTGGCGCCCCTCCTCAGCGCATCACTCGACAACGCACTGCGGTGGGGTGATCAGGCGCTGACCGGCCCGGTGGCGCGTGGTGATGCCGCGTCGGTCGCAGATCACGTTCGGGCGATTGAGGAGGTCTCGCCGGAGGCCGCGAGCGCCTATCGTGCCCTCGGAAGGCTCACCGCTGACCGGGCAGTCGGTGCCGGCCTGCTGAAGGCCCGCGATGCCGAGGCCCTGCTTGAGGTCCTCGGCGAAGGGAGGGGCCGATGAGTGCCGTGCTCGTGGAGTCCCATGCGGCCCTCGTTGCCGCCCGGTGCTCCGGGGTGCCGTCGGCTGTCGTGATGACCATGGGCGCCCTGCACGAGGGGCACGCGGTCCTCGTGCGGGAGGCGCGTGCCGCGGTCGGTGCCGACGGTTGCGTCATCGTCACCGACTTCGTCAACCCGATGCAGTTCGGCGCAGGTGAGGATTTCGAGCGCTACCCCCGATCCCTCGAGGCCGACGTCCGGATCTGCAGCGCTGCCGGCGCGAATCTCGTCTATGCCCCGATGGTCGCCGAGATCTACGTCGAGGGTGCGGCGGGCGCGTCGATCACTGTCGACCCTGGGCCCTTGGGCGAGGTCCTTGAGGGCGCAGCGCGCCCCGGCCACTTCCGAGGGATGCTTACGGTGGTGGCGAAACTCCTGCACCTGACCGCCCCAGACCTAGCCCTCTTCGGGGAGAAGGACTACCAGCAGCTCGTCCTCATCACGGAGATGGTGTCTCAGTTGAACTTCCCGACGAAGGTCGTGCCGGTCCCGACGGTACGCGAGCCCGATGGGCTGGCAATGAGCAGTCGCAATCGCTACCTCAGCGACGAGGAGCGAGCGGCCGCGGCCGTGGTTCCCCGGGCTCTCGAGGAGACGGTCAGGGTGTCGCAGGACGAGGGGGCTGAGGCCGGGGTGCGAGCGGGCCTCGCCGTGCTGTCGGCGAACCCAGCTGTCGAGGTCGACTATCTCGTCGTCACCGACGCGGCACTGGGCGTGGCACGTCCGGGCGTCGGGCGAGCCCTCGTCGCCGTGCGCGTGGGTACGACCCGGCTCCTCGACAACATGGCATGCACGGTGACAGGACCATGAGCGCGCATGTTGGCGGGGCCTTGGATCCGATTGCCTCGGGGCTGCTCCCCACGAGGCTCTCGGCCGATGAGCCAGGATGGACCACCCGGGCCGATGTCATCGTCGTGGGGTCCGGCATCGCCGGGCTCACCACGGCCATCCATGCTCGCGAGGCGGGCAAGACCGTCCTGCTCGTGACGAAGGCCCGGGTGAGCGAGGGCTCGACCCAGTGGGCGCAGGGAGGTATCGCCGCAGCGCTCGCCGACGACGACTCACCCGAGGAGCACCTAGCCGACACCCTGGTGGCGGGCGTCGGGCTGTGCGATGAGGAGGCGGTCCGAATCCTCGTCACGCAGGGCCCAACGGCGCTGAGGCAACTCATCGCACTCGGTGCCCGGTTCGACACTGATGCGACGGGCGCCATCTCGCTCACCCGTGAGGGCGGCCATCATCACGATCGAATCGCGCATGCGGGTGGCGATGCGACCGGGGCCGAGGTTTCCAGGGCCCTGGTCGCTGCGGTGGCGCGCGATGCCGGCATCGAGCTCGTGGAGAATGCGCTCGTGCTCGACCTGCTCCTCGACGGCACCGGTGCCGCCCAGGGCGTCACCCTCCACGTCATGGGCACCGGTCAGCGAGGTGGCGTAGGCGCGGCGCTCGCCCCCAATGTCGTACTCGCCACCGGCGGGTTCGGGCAGGTCTTCGGCCAGACGACGAATCCGTACGTCTCGACGGGCGACGGGGTCGCGCTGGCGATGCGGGCGGGCGCAGACATCGCAGACCTCGAGTTCGTGCAGTTCCATCCGACGGTCATGTGGCTCGGACCCCTGGCCCAGGGTCAGCAGCCTCTCGTCTCGGAGGCGGTTCGCGGCGAGGGGGCGTTCCTGCGCGACACGGACGGTTCGCGGTTCATGGAGACCGAGCACCCGATGGCCGATCTCGCCCCGCGCGACATCGTCGCGAAGGCGATCATGCGTCGGATGCGGGAGTCCGGATCGAGTCATGTGTGGCTCGACGGCCGTCACCTTGGCGCTGACATGTGGATCAGCCGGTTCCCGACGATTCTCGAGTCATGCCGCTCGCGCGGCATCGATCCGGTCACCGACCTCATCCCTGTCGCCCCGGCGCAGCACTACGTGTCCGGTGGTGTCCGCACCGATCACTGGGGGCGCGCCTCGATCCCCGGACTGTTCGCATGCGGGGAGGTCGCCTGCACGGGGGTGCACGGTGCGAACCGGCTGGCGTCGAACTCGCTGCTCGAGGGGCTGGTGTTCGCGGGGAGGATCGGCGAGGTGCTCGCGAGCAGCGAGGCCGTCGTCCGCGATCCGGTCCCGGGCCGTCACAGCCCCGGATTGCTTCCGCGCCCCGGATTGCTTCCGCGCCCCGGATTGCTTCCGCGCCCCGGATTGCTTCCGCGCCCCGGATTGCTTCCGCGCCCCGGATTGCTTCCGCATAGCGTTCGCCGCACCTTGCAGCAGACCATGGACGAGCACGTGGGCGTCCTGCGCAGCCGGACCTCACTCGATCTCGCCGAGGCGGAACTCTGGCCGCTCTCGGCTGCTTCAGGGGCCCGGCCCTGCACGGAGGATTGGGAGACAACGAATATCCACGCCCTCGCGTGCGTTCTCACGCGTCATGCCCTGCTTCGTCAGGAGACGCGGGGATCGCATTGGCGCGAGGACTTCCCGGAGCGCGATGATGCGACATGGCAGACGCGACTCGTGACCTCGATCGACGAGGATGGCGCGCTGCATACGAGAACCGAGCCCATCGGAGGATCCGAATGAAGCTGCCCGGCCGAGGCCTGATGTGACCGCCTCGTCGATGTTCGGCGCTACGGTGTCGCGCATGCTCGAGGATGCGCGCCTGGACCCAAGGGCCCTGGAGCCGTTGATCCTCGCCTCGATTGAGGAGGACCTCGACGGTGGCGTTGACGTCACGACGGTGGCGACAGTTCCGCCGGACCAGCGCGCAACCTTGGATCTCGTGGCCCGCGGGGCTGGAATCGCTGCAGGGATTCCAGTTGCGGCAGCGGTGTTCATGGCGGTGAGTGGCGACGACGACCTTGAGATCATGTTTGGCGTGGGCGACGGCGACCGGGTCGAGCCGGGCGACATCCTCATCTCGGTTACCGGGCTCACCCATGAGCTGCTCCGCGCAGAGCGGCCGGCGTTGAACATGCTCGGCCACCTCGGCGGTATCGCCACCCTGACGCGGGCGTGGGCCGATGCAATCGGCGGTACGAAGGCCGCTGTCCGCGATACGAGAAAGACAACCCCGGGCATGCGCCGGCTCGAGAAGTACGCCGTGCGCTGTGGCGGCGGCCAGAATCACCGGATGTCGCTGTCCGATGCAGCCCTCGTCAAGGACAACCACGTGCTTGCTGCTGGCGGGGTCGCCGAGGCATTCGCGGCTGTGAGGCGAGTCTTCCCCGATGTTCCGGTCGAGGTCGAGGTCGACTCGATGGAGCAGTTGGACGAGGTGCTCGCCGCGGGTGCTGACCTCGTGCTGCTGGACAACTTCACGCCGGCGCAGATGATCGCTGCGGTCGCACGGACTGCCGGACGCGCCCGCCTCGAGGCCTCGGGGGGACTGACCCTCGTGAATGCGGCCGAGGTCGCGGCGACAGGGGTCGACTACATCGCGGTCGGCGCGCTCACCCACTCGGCGCCGGTGCTCGACATCGGTGCCGACCTACGACAGGAGACGTGAGTGCTGCTCGCGATTGACGTCGGCAACACGAACACCGTGCTCGGTCTGTTCGACGGGGACAGCCTGCTGAACTCCTGGCGCACGAAGACCGACGCTCGCACGACCGCCGACGAGATGGTCCTCACCTTTCGCGGGCTTCTCGCCGACCAGAAGCCGGTCACCGGCATTGCGCTCTGCAGCACGGTGCCGGCCGTCCTGCGCGAGATGCGGATGATGCTCGGGCGCTACTTCGACCACATCCCGACCGTCATCGTCGAACCGGGGATCAAGACCGGCGTGCCGGTGCTCACCGACAACCCCAAGGAGGTGGGTGCCGATCGCATCGTCAACACGATCGCTGCCCACCACCTGTTCGGCGGACCGTGCATCGTCGTCGACTTCGGGACCTCGACCAACCTCGATGTCGTGTCGGCGAAGGGAGAGTTCCTCGGCGGAGCCCTTGCTCCAGGCATCGAGATCTCGCTCGATGCGCTAGCCCAGCGGGCCGCGCAACTGCGCAAGGTCGAACTGGTCCGGCCCCGATCGGTCATCGGAAAGAACACCGTCGAGGCGCTTCAGTCCGGTGCGCTCTATGGCTTCGCGGGGCAGGTCGACGGCCTCGTCGACCGGATCATCGAGGAACTCGGTGACGTGACGGCGGTTGTGGCGACCGGGGGCCTTGCGCCGATCGTGGTGCCGGAGTCGCTCACGATCACCCATCATGAGCCTGATCTCACGCTGCTGGGCCTGCGTCTCGTCTTCGAGAAGAACATCGACTGACGACCTGAGATGTGTGGCTAGCAGCACACTTTCCGGTGACCGCGAGCGTGCGGCACCGCAGTGTTGTTGTCGCGTGGGGATCCGACTCGTAGGTTCACCGTCTGATGACCGGGCGGCCCATGTCGGGCGGCAATCCGCAACGTGGGGAGGCGAGGATGCGGAACGTCGCCGCAGATGCGGCTGGAGCCCTCGTGGTCGACGATGATCCGTTTGCCCGCGGCATGCTCGTGAGCGCCCTGACGGGCCTGGGCTGGGATCCGGTGCGCCAGGCAGCGACTGTGGCAGAGGGGCTGTGGCTCGCGAGGCATCAGCCGCCCGTCGTCGCCGTCCTCGACCTCGATCTCGGCGAGGGACCAACGGGCATGGACCTCGCTCACGGCCTGCGCCGCGCATTCCCAATGATCGGTCTCGTCATCATCTCGACCTATGAGGATCCTCGACTCATGGGCATGAATCAGCCGCCTCTCCCGGCCGGCTCCATCTATCTCGTCAAGCGCACCGTGACGGACACCGAGGTTCTCGGGCGCGCGATTCAGTTGGCCGTTGACGGCCCAAAGGAAGGCGATGCGGTGAAAGGCATAGCCGGCAGCGCGTCTGAAGTGAGTCAGGGCCTCAGCGACCAGCAGGTTGAGATCATGCGACTCATATCGGCCGGGTATTCGAATGGCGAGATCGCCCGGCTTCGCGGCATGTCGATCTCTGGTGTCGAGAAGGTTGTCGCGAAGCTCATCCGGCAGTTGCACATCGCCGGTGGAAGGGAAAGCAGCCAGCGGGTCCTGATCGCCCAAGCATATTTCAAGCTCACCGGGGCCGTGAGTGCCAGACGGGGATGATCGGGGTGGCGCCGCCCCGCTGAACACCATGCCTTGCGCCCGCTGAACACCATGCCTAGTGGCAGGGGCGCGTCAGTGAAACGACAGCGCCGAGGCCGTGCACGGGGCCGCTCGTTCTCGGCAGGATGAGGGTTCGGATGCCGAGGGTGGTACCCCCACTGTCGTCACGGCCGCTGTCGCCGACCATGAGCGCCTCACCTGCCGGGCAGCTGATTGCGTCAAGGGCCGTCTGGAAGATCCGGGTATCGGGCTTCACGCAGCCGACCTCGTAGGAGAGCACGACGGCATCGACGAGCGGAGAGAGGCCCTCGCGATCGAGCACCGTTCGGATCGGCACCCCGGCGTTGGACAGCAGGCAGACCTTCACCCCCGCGTCCTGCAGGGCCTCAAGGGTAGGGATGGCATCGTCATAGGCGTGCCATACGTCCAGCATGACCGCGTATAGGGCCGCACCGAGTGCCGGGTCGACGCCGGGGCCAGCGGCGAGGAGTTCGTGGAAGACCCGCTCGTGGGCTGCGAAGGACAGGTCGCGTGTGCTTTCCGGGTCACTGATGCGGGCTCCCTCCCAGATGAGGTCGAGGAAGGACTCGAGTGCTGCGCGCTCATGCACTGACAGGGGGTGCGGCGCCCGGACGAGGGCCGCTTCGAGCCAGCCGCTGGCGCTCCCCTGGTCGACGAGGGTTGAGTGGATATCGAAGATGACGCCCTTCACGGGCGGGACGCAACTGTGGGCCGCACGACGCATGTGGCGAGCGTAGTGCGGCCCACAGGAACGCTAGGCGGTTGCGACGGGCGGAGCCGTTGCTGCGGGGTCATCCTCCTTGCGACCGGTCAGGCTGCGAAGGCCGATTCCGGTGAGGATGAACAGCACGCCGAGGCCGACGACGAGGGCGGAGACCCCGAAGGCGACCACTGAGGTGAAGAGCGAGGCACGGAGGAAGGAGCCCGTCATCGCCGTCTGACGCAGCGGATCCTCTCGATCGAGTTCCGCGTAGGTCTTGCCACCGGTTGCTTCCGTGGCATGGACCTCGATGATCATGGCCTCGCAGTAGGCCTGGAGGGGTCCGTTGACAGAGCTGCCGCCGAGGCAGGCATCTTCCGAGACGGTGATGCGCTCTTCGGCGAGCGTGGTGCCCACCATCGCGTAGCTCACGGTGCCCGCGACAGCCATGATGGCTCCCACTATGACGAGCACGATGGAGATCCAGGATGCAGCGGGGGACTTTCCTTGTGACGCCATGGTGATTCTCCTCATTCGGTTATGGTGAGTGCACTATCGCGAACTACACGACACATCGGATAGGGACTTTCGTAGGGTTGCTGTGGGCGAAGGTCCCATCCATCGAAGACGCGCACCTGAGCAGCGAACAGGCCGGTGCGCCGGATCGAATACCCTGTGGGGCGTGAGCAATATGCAGGCAGACCTCGAAGTCGAGCCGGAAGAGGACCTTCCCGAGCAGATGCGGATCCGGCGTGACAAGCGCGACCGGCTCACCGAAGCCGGCCATGATCCCTATCCCGTTCACGTGCCGATCACCTCGACGATCGCGGCTGTCCGCGCCGACTACCCGGACCTCGAGGCGGATGTGGCCACCGGGGAGAGAGTGGGCATCGCCGGACGCGTCATGTTCGTCCGCAATACCGGCAAGCTGTGCTTCGCAACCCTTCGCTCCGGTGAGGGCATTGAGCTCCAGGCCATGCTGTCCCTCGCCAACGTCGGCGAGGAGCAGCTTGATTCCTGGAAGAGCCTCATTGATATCGGCGACCACGTGTTCGTGAGCGGAGAGGTCATCACGTCGAAGCGCGGCGAGCTCTCAGTGCTCGCCGACACCTGGTCCATGGCCGCCAAGGCGCTGCGGCCGCTGCCGGTCGCCCATAAGCCACTGAGCGAGGACACGCGGGTCCGCCAGCGCTACGTCGACCTCATCATGCGCCCGGAGGCCCGTCAGATGGCTCGCACCCGAGTTGCGGCGGTGGCAGCGCTGCGTCGCAGCCTCGACGCCCGCGGCTTCCTCGAGATCGAGACCCCGATGCTCCAGACGATGCACGGCGGCGCGACAGCGCGTCCGTTCATCACGTCGTCCAATGCGTTCGACCTCGAGCTCTTCCTCCGAATCGCACCGGAGCTGTTCTTGAAGCGGGCGGTCGTTGGCGGCATCGAGCGCGTCTTCGAGATCAACCGCAACTTCCGCAATGAGGGCGCCGACTCCACCCACTCTCCCGAGTTTGCGATGCTCGAGTTCTATCAGGCCTATGCCGACTACCGAGACGTGGCGGCCCTCACCCGAGAGCTCATCCAGGAGGCGGCCCTCGCAGCTGTCGGCACGCTCGAGGTGGTGCATGCGGACGGCACCGTGCACGACCTCTCGGGCGTGTGGCCGGAGATCTCGCTCTACGGCTCGACCTCCGACGCCATCGGGGTCGATATCACCCCGATGACGAGCCGGGAGGAACTGCTCGCCCTGTGCTCGAAGGCGGGGATCGCGGTGCAGCCCACAGCGATCGCCGGCAAGCTCGTAGAGGAGCTCTTCGAGCATCATGTCATCGACTCCTTCGAGGGTCGCCCGGTCTTTGTCATGGACTTCCCGGTCGATACCTCGCCGCTCGTGCGCGACCACCGCACGGATGCCGGCAAGGTGGAGAAATGGGACCTGTACGTCAACGGTTACGAGCAGGCGACCGGCTACTCCGAGCTCATCGACCCGGTCATCCAGCGCCAGCGGCTCGTGGAGCAGGCCGCGCTCGGCGCCGGGGGCGACGCTGAGGCGATGCGACTCGACGAGGACTTCCTGCGAGCGCTGGAGTACGGCATGCCGCCATCGGGAGGCGTGGGCCTCGGCATCGACCGACTCCTCATGACCCTCACCGGCCTCGGCATCCGCGAGACCATCCTGTTCCCCCTCGTGAAGCCCGAGCGATGAGTGTGATCATCCGGCCGGCCGAGACCGGCGATGTGCGGGCAATCCGGGCGCTCGTCGACAGCTTCGCGGGCGATGGCCCGCGGATGCTGAAGAAGAGCATGGTGACGCTCTACGAAGGCGTTCAGGAGTTCGTCGTCGCCGTCGATGGCTCCGCCGGTCGGGGCGGCGAAGTCCTCGGCTGCGGCGCCCTCCACGTCCTGTGGGAGGACCTCGCCGAGGTCCGTACCGTCGCCGTCTCGCCGGGCACGCAGCGAAGCGGCATCGGGTCATCGGTCCTCCTCGCCCTCCTCGATCGGGCTCGCGGGCTCGGCGTCAAGCGCGTGTTCTGCCTCACGTTCGCGACCGAGTTCTTCGGCCGTCACGGGTTCGTCGAGATCGATGGCATGCCCATCGATCATGCGGTCTACGAGCAGTTGCTCGAGTCGTATGACGAGGGCGTGGCGGAGATGCTCGGCCTCGAGAGCGCGAAGCCGAACACCCTCGGCAACCACCGAATGCTGCTCGTCCTATGAGGCGCATCATCGCGGTCCTCGCCGCGGCCCTGCTGGGACTGGCTTTCCAGCCATCGGCATTTGCGGCCGAGAAGCCGCTCGCCGGGCGGATCATCGTCCTGGACCCGGGCCACCAGCTGGGCAACTCGAACCCGAAGTTTGCCAAGGAGATGAGCGCGACGAAGTTCAATGGATCGATCGTGAAGGGATGCAACACCACCGGCACGGCTACGAACGCCGGTCTCCCCGAGGCGACATTCAACTGGCGGGTCGCGAAGCGGCTGCGCGCGCTGCTGGAGGAGAAGGGCGCGACAGTGGTGTTCACTCGCTCGTCGAACTCGCGCGATGCCTGGGGCCCCTGCACCTGGGACCGGGCCAGGATCGGCACCGAGGCCAAGGCCGACGCCATGATCAGCATCCACGCCGACGGGGCTGCCTCGAGCGGCCGCGGGTTCCACGTCATTGCCCCCAGCGCGATCAAGGGTTGGACAACCGACGTCGCAAAGCCGGGCCGCCGCCTGGCCCGCGCGATGATCAGCGGCATGACCCGCGCCGGTGCCGAGCCGGCAACCTATCTGTCGAGCCCGCTCTCTGTACGCGGGGATCAGACGACCCTGAACTTCAGCGACGTCCCGACGGTGATCGTCGAGCTCGGAAACATGCGGAATAGGGCGGACGCCGCGCGAATGTCGACGACGCAGGGCCAGCAGCAGTACGCCGAGTGGATCGCAGCGGGCATCGACGCCTACTTCTCCTGAGCTAGCGTCCTTGTCCTGAGCTAGTGTCGCCGTTCGATGGAGGTCGCGCCGTAGCCCTCCTGCAGGTGCTCTAGGGCAAGGACGTTCATGGCGTCGGCATCGGTTGAGGCGGCTGCCTCGACCAGGGCTCGATGCTCGCCCACCATTCGGTGGATGTGGCCGGGGTCGCTCACATACTGCCGGGTGATGAGGCGATTGACCGGCTTGTTCCAGAGTTCGCCGAGCATCGAGATGAGCGCCTGATTTCCGCAGGGGGCGATCAGGGCAACATGGAAGTCGCGATTGAGTTCGAACCAGGGTGCGTCGGGATCGGTGGCCCGCTCGTCCATATCGTCGACCAGCGCCCGCAGGAGAGTCAGTTGACCGGGGGTGTGGCGCCCGAAGGACAGCCGAACCGCGAGTGACTCGAGGCTTTGCCGTACCTCGAAGATGTCGTGGATGTCCTGCTCGGCGAGGTCGTTTACGAGGTATCCGCCGCCCGAGATCCGCGTGACGAGGCCCTCATGGGCCAGTCGGAGCAGCGCATCGCGCACCGGCGTGCGCGAGACGCCGAGGGCTTCTGCCACCTGCTCCTGCACCAGTTGGGTGTTCGGCTCGATCTGGCCGGTCACGATGCTGTCGCGGACGCTCTCGTACACGCGGACGGCCAGGGAGCGGGGGTCTTGCGCGGTCTTCGCCAGACGGCCGGCCGGACGGGCGAACGACATGGTCACGGCCCTGCTCCTTCTCGTCCTTGCGCCGGCATGCGCTCGGCTGAGGAGACCCTATGGCTGATGGTCCGGCTGGGATGTCTGGTTGATCCATTTGTCGATAGTGCCCCGCACTGGCTTCGACTGCTGTTAGGTTCCTTCTGTATCCAATGTATCCAATGTATCCCGGAGGCGACATGTACATCCTGAATACGTGGTATGTCGCGGCTTGGACGACCGAGGTGAGCCGCGAGCCGATCCGCAGGGTGATCTGCGAGATTCCCGTTGTGCTCTACCGCAAGCGTGACGGTGGCGCGGTGGCCCTTGAGGATCGATGTGCGCATCGCGCGTACCCCCTGTCGCCTGGCCGTGTCGTCGACGATTCGATTGAGTGCGGGTACCACGGCTTCACCTTCGACTGCGAGGGCACCTGCGTGCGGGTGCCAGCGCAGGATTCGATTCCCGAGCGCGCCCGGGTGCGGTCGTTCCCCGTAGTTGAGAAGGACGGCTGGATCTGGATCTGGACGGGCGACCGGGATCTGGCCGATGTGGGCATGGTGCCAGACACCCACTGGATGAATGATCCTGCGTGGGCAACCGTGACGCACAGCTTCCATTTCAAGTGCCGTGCGGACCTCATCCATGACAACCTGCTCGACCTCACCCACGAGTCATTCATCCATACCTCCACGGTCGGAGACGACTACATCTACAAGCACGGCGTTACCGTCGAGGTCGATGGGCAGGTCGTGAGCGTCGACAGGCTGATGCCGAGCGTGGCTGCGCCACCGCTGTATGCGAGCACCATGTCGACCGAAGGCCTGTACGACCGTTTCCACTGCACCGAGTTCCATATTCCGAGCTTCCATGTCCTTCACTCGGGCATTACCGGCGAGGGCCGCCCGAGGGAGGAGGGCTTCCTGATCAAGGTCCTCAACGGCATCACGCCGATCGATGCTGAAAATACTTGGTATTACTATGCATTCGCACGTAACTTCGGGGTGGATCAGCAGTGGGCGACCGATGAGCTGATCGAGGGCCTGAAGACCGTCCTGCAGGAGGATGCCGATGCTCTCGAGTGGCAGGAGATCGGTCTTCGAGGCAGGCCAGCAAGCGAGCACGATGTACTGATTGCCCAGGATGTTGGTGTGGCGAAGGCCAGGCGGATCTCCGCCCAGCGACTCGCCGCAGAGCAGGAGGCGCGCGTCTCCGAGGTCAAGCAGGCAGTCCGCTAGACCACTTCACCGCGCTGTGATCGTGCAGGACGCGGGGCGCTCGACCACGAAACACCGACAGAACGAAACACGTAGTTCACGACAAGAGCACAAACGCGCACGGCAAACATTGGGTCCGGGCATCGAGTCCGGCCATATCGAGGAGGCAGCACAATGAGCAGAACTTCAAATACGCGGGCGCGGGCCGCCTGCATTACGGTCTCAGCCGCAGCGTTGGTACTTGGGCTTGCAGCCTGCGGTGGCAGCAGTACGGCGGAGTCCTCCGCAGCTGCTCCGGCTGAATCAGAAGCAGCAGCATCGGCCGCGCCTGCAGCATCGGCGCCGGCCGCGTCTGCCGCTGCCGGTGTTGATGCGGCGGCAGTCGCGCTGCTTCCGGCGGGCATTGCCGATGATGGGGCACTGACCGTCGGCATGGAGGTCGCATACCCGCCGTTCGGCTACATGGACACAGACAACGTCACGCCGATCGGATTCGATGTCGATCTGGCAACCGAGATGGCAAACCGTCTCGGACTCGAGCTCGTGATCGTCGATGCGGGATTCGACTCGATCATCCCGTCACTCGCCAGCAACCGCTACGAGGCTGGCGTGTCCGCATTCTCCATCACTCCCGAGCGCCAGAAGGAGGTTGACTTCGTCACCTACTTCGAGTCCGGCGATTCGGCACTCGTCGTTGCCGGCAATCCGAAGGGTCTGTCCTTGGACACCCAGCTGTGCGGAGTCAAGACCGCGGTACTCAAGGGCAGTACGCAAGAGGTCGTCACGATCCCGGCCATCGACGCCGACTGCAAGGCTGCCGGTCTTGATCCCATCGAGGTTCTCTCGCTCGGCGGCTCCGAGGAGCTTCCGCTCGCACTTCAGAGCGGCCGCGCCGACGTGGCCCTCGCCGACAGCGGCAATGCCGCCTACATCGCCCAGAACTCTGCAGGGGCCTTTGAGATCGCAGTGGGACCCCTCATCAACTCGGGCCCCGGCGGCATGGTGTTCAAGAAGGGTGGCGGCATGGCGGAAGCTGCATCCGCAGCCCTGCAAGGGCTGATGGACGACGGCACATACGGGGCCATCGCCGACAAGTGGGGCCTGTCCTCCGGCAAGGTGACGACCGCGACGATCAACGCGGCAAAGGGCTAGATCGGTCGGATCCACTCGAGGTGGTGGGAGGGCCGAGCGGCCCTCCCACCACCTGCCCACGAGAGAACCAACACCCACCGACGAGGCAGGCACCCGACATGACACCGCAAGATTTCGGCCCGCCGACTCGCACGAGTACCACCCTCGACCTCGATGCCCCCGGGCGTACGGTCGGCCACATTGGCCTTGTCCACTCGACAACCCCCGGTATTGAGTACGGCGTCATCCCGGTGCCCGTCGTGGTGATCAACGGGAGCGTCGGGCCGACCGTACTCCTCACGGCTGGCACGCATGGCGACGAGTACGAGGGTCAGATCCTCCTGCAGAATCTCGCCCGGACGCTCACTCCGAGTCAGGTGAGCGGGCGCATCATCATCATGCCCGCGCTCAACATGCCGGCGGTGCTCGACAGCAGTCGGATCTCACCACTCGATGGCGGAAACCTCAATCGGGCCTACCCGGGAGATCCCGACGGGACGCCGACCTATGCGCTCGCCGACTACCTGACCCGGTACGTGCTCCCACAGTGCACATTTGCCGCGGACCTGCATTCCGGAGGCAAGGCCTCGGAATACGTGCCGTGCGGCTTCATGACCCGTATGCCCCACGGACGAGATTCGGCAGCGCAGGCTGCTGCAATGATCGCCATGGGCATGCCCTACACGCTGGTCTACGACGAGTGCACCGAGAACCGTGCGATGGACACTGCCTGCGACCAGGCGGGGGTCGTGATGGTGTCGACTGAACTCTCCGGAGGCGGGACGATCAACCTGCACACGCTGAGGGCCGCCCGCGATGGGCTCAATCGGCTCCTCCACCACTGGGGAGTGCTTCGCGAGATCGACGCGCCGCCCACGGCCGGCACTCAATTCATCGATGTCAATGACCCGCGCTCGTCGGTGATGGCGCCCGGTCCTGGGCTTTTCGAGCCGGCGGTGGGGCTCGGTGACCGAGTCGGCGCGGGGGATGTCGTCGGTTGGCTACACGCTGTCGACGACCCGGACATGGTGTCCCGGCCCGTTCGCGTCGAGATGGGAGGCACGGTCGTAACTCGCCGAGTGCCTCCGCTCGTCGTGCGCGGGAATTACCTCATGAGTGTTGGCCAAGAACTCGACCCATCGAAATTGTGAGGTAGCAGTGCGAACCCCGGCACGATCGCCACAAGACGAGGCACTGTTCCTCGACGCCGCTCGCCCCTATTGGCATCCGATCGCGCGCTCGGCTGACGTTGGGTCCGGTGAGGTTGTCGGTGTGAGACTCCTCGATGAGGACCTCGCACTCTGGCGGTCAGCGGATGGCACCTTGGGACTCACGGACGACCTGTGCGCCCACCGCGGCACGATGCTCTCCGCTGGCGGCACCGTCACCGACGAGGGATGCATCAGGTGCCCCTACCATGCGTGGGAGTACGACGCCGAAGGCCAGTGCCTACGCATCCCGCAGGTTGCCAACCAGGCGCTCGCGGAGAAGGTCCGGATTGCCGCCTATCGCGTCGTCGACTACGCAGGCCTGGTCTGGACCTGCCTTGCCCAGGAGGGCGAGGAGCGTCGGGGTATCCCTGTCGTGCCGGAAGCCACGAATCCCGACTGGTGGCTGTACGCGGGAGCGCCGCCGACATGGCAGTGCCAGGCGCCGCGCATGGTCGAGAACTTCCTCGACATCGCACACTTCGGCGTGCTCCATTCGGGAAACTTCGGCAACCCCGATATCGAGATCGTCGACCCCTATCGTCCGGTCACGAATATGGAAGATTTCTCGATCACCTTCAACTTCCCGTACCTCACGAGGGACCGCTGGTCGCCGCCGATTGATGGCAGGCCCGCGACCAGGTTCGTCGACTACGAGTACCGAGCCGAGCTCCCCTTCGCCTGCTGGATCAAGGGCGCAGGGAAGGACGACATCGGCTACTACACCTACATCGCGGTGTGCCCGGTTTCGGCCCAGGAGACGAAAATCTTCTGGGTGACGTCCTTCCCGAACTCTCTGGTGTACACCGGGCCAGAGCTCGATGCGGGATTCATCCCATTCTTTGAGGAAGACCAGCGCGTCGTGGAGTGGCAACGACCGGAGTGGCTGCCCCTTGGCCTCGGCGCCGAACTTCAGATGACGTTCGACCGGATCGCCGTCGCCTACCGAACGTCGTTGGCTGATCTCGGCTTTCCGGTTCTCCACTTCCCCCGGACTCGGTTGAGCCAGACTGCTGCCAGCAAGGTAAAGGGACCGACGAGTGCGGCAGAGGAGATGAGTTGAGTTCCAGTGATGTGAAGCCAATCAAGGCAGTTCCACTGCGACACCCGGGGCGCTGGCTGACGGTCGCCGTCATCTTGGTGCTTGCTGCCATGTTCGCGAATGCGCTTGTGAGCAACCCGTTGTTCCAGTGGGATGTCGTCGGGCAGTACTTCACCTCCGAGACGATCCTCAAGGGCGTTGGCCAGACGCTCTATCTCACGTTCGTCGCGATGGCGGTGGGGATCGTGCTCGGCGTGATCCTTGCGGTGATGAGGCTGTCGCCCAGCCCCGTCCTGTCGACCATCAGCTGGGCCTACATCTGGTTCTTCAGGGGTACGCCGGTGCTTGTGCAGCTGATCTTCTGGTTCAACCTGGCGGCGCTGTTCCCTGAGCTCTCGATCGGGGTCCCCTTCGGACCCACCTTCTTCTCGGTGGAGACGAATGCAGCAATCACGCCCTTCATTGCCGCCATCTTGGGCTTAGGGCTGAACGAGGCTGCGTACATGGCTGAGATCTCGCGAGCGGGGATCCAATCAGTCAACGACGGCCAGGTCGAGGCAGCGCATGCGCTCGGCATGCGGCGGCTTCTCACGATGCGCCGCATCATCCTGCCTCAGGCAATGCGGGTGATCATCCCGCCGGCCGGCAACGAGACGATAGGCATGCTCAAGACCACGTCGCTCGTGAGCATCGTGACGCTACCCGAACTGCTCTACTCAGCCCAGTCGATCTACTCTCGGACCTTCGAGACGATTCCGCTCCTCATCGTCGCCAGCCTCTGGTACCTGATCATGACGTCGGTCCTGACCGTTGGGCAGTACTACATCGAACGGCACTTCGGCAAGGGCAATGCGCGCACCATGCCGCCGACCGCCTGGCAGCGACTCCGCCGGAACTTCTTCACCTTCCACTCGCCTCCGCCTGAAGCCCCCGCCCCGAGCGTGACGAGTTCGAGCGGAGGCATCAGATGACCGCGCCCATGGTGACGAGCGAGCAGGTGCACAAGAGCTTTGGGCACCTGCAGGTGCTCAACGGCATCGAACTCGAGGTGGCAACGGGCGAGGTGTTCTGTCTGGTTGGCCCATCGGGCTCGGGCAAGTCGACCTTCCTGCGGTGCATCAACCACCTTGAGCGCATCGATGCCGGGCGGCTGTCGGTCGATGGTGAGCTCATCGGCTATCGCGAGCACGGCGGCAAGCTCTACGAGCTGCACGAGAAGGACGTCGCTCGCAAGCGTCAGGAGATCGGCATGGTGTTCCAGTCGTTCAACCTGTTCCCGCACATGACCGCCCTCGCGAACATCATGGAGGCCCCCATTCGAGTGAAGCGCGAGAGTGCAGCAGTGGTTCGCGAAAGGGCTGAGAGGCTTCTGGACCGGGTCGGCCTGTCCCACAAGGCCGATGTCTATCCCAATCGGCTCTCCGGTGGCCAGCAGCAGCGCGTCGCGATTGCCCGCGCCCTGGCGATGGAACCCAAGCTCATGCTCTTCGACGAGCCGACGTCGGCCCTTGATCCCGAACTGGTGGGAGAGGTGCTTGACGTCATGCGCCAATTGGCCGACGATGGCATGACGATGATAGTCGTCACGCACGAGATGGGTTTCGCCCGAGAAGTGGGCGACAACCTGGTGTTCATGGACGGTGGGGTCATCATCGAGAGCGGCCACCCGCGCGACGTCCTCGCGAATCCACAGCATGAGCGTACGAGGGCATTCCTGTCGAAGGTGCTCATGTGACCGACTTCGACACCCTGTGGGCTGAGCTCGAGCCGATCGGCCGGCAGGCCGCGACCGGTGGGTATCGTCGCTACGCCTATGACGCGGCGGAATTGGAGTGCCGCGAGTGGTTCGTGTCGACGGCCACGGACCGAGGCCTCGATGTCGAGATCGACCGCAACGGCAATCTGTGGGCCTGGTGGATCCCCAGCGGGGTGAAAGCCGATGCCCCTGCGCTCGTCATCGGGTCTCACCTCGATTCGGTGCCGGACGGTGGTGCTTTCGACGGACCGCTCGGCGTGGTGTCGTCGTTCGCGGCCCTCGATGCCGTTCGCCGGACGGGGCTGGCCCCGGTCGCGCCGATCGCAGTGGTGGCCTTCGCCGACGAGGAGGGCGCCCGCTTCGGTATGGCCTGTGCAGGCTCGCGGCTGATGACCGGGCAGTTGGAGCCCGACAAGGCCAGGGCGCTTCGGGGGCGCGATGGCGCGACCATGGAACAGGCGATGGTGGACGCCGGGCATGATCCATCGGGCCTCGGCCGAGACGCCGAGCGACTCGGCCGCATCGGCATGTTCGTCGAACTCCATGTCGAGCAGGGTCGGTCGCTCATCGATGAGGGGGCCCCGGTCGGCGTCGCGACCTCGATCTGGCCTCACGGGCGATATCGCTTCACCTTTCGCGGGGTCGCAGATCATGCGGGCACCACTCGGATGGTCGACCGGCATGACCCGATGATCGCCTTTGCCCATACTGCGCTGAGTGCAAATACGGCCGCAAGGGAACGCGACAGCCGGGCTACCTTCGGACGGCTGGAAGTGGAGCCAAATGGCACCAATGCCATCCCGTCGGAGGTGCGGGCTTGGCTTGACGCCCGGGCAGTGGATCAGCGCACCCTCGACGAGATGCTCGAACGCATCAGAACGGATGCGGCGGTGAGTTCCTTGGAGAACGGCACCGAGTTCGATGTCATGGCCGAATCGGTCACGCCGCTGCTCGACTTCGACGAGGCGCTCCGCGACCGACTGGCCGCGGCGATCGCGGTGGAGCAGGGCGTGCCTGCTGTTCCCGTCCTCCCGACGGGGGCCGGCCACGACGCGGGCATCCTTGCGTCCGCCGGCGTCAATACCGCCATGCTCTTCGTCCGAAACCCGACCGGCGTCTCGCATTCGCCCCATGAGCACGCCGAACGCGACGACTGCCTAGCGGGTGTAGAGGCGCTGGCTGCCGTGCTGCGCGAACTCGCCTGATGCAGGTCTATCGCTGCTCGTCTGCGTGGATCGACGGTGAGGTGCGCAACGAGGTCGACATCACCGTCGACCTGGCAGGGCGCATCTCAGGCATTGACTCCTACGGCACGGTTCGCGACTCGCAGGTTGTCCTACTGCCGGGAATCGTGCTCCCCGGGTTTGCGAATGCCCACTCGCACGCGTTTCACCGGGCGCTCCGCGGCCGAACGCATGGTGACGGAGGCACGTTCTGGACCTGGCGCGAGCGGATGTACGAGGTGGCGAGCGTCCTGGATCCGGACCTCTACTTCCGGCTAGCCCGGGCGGTCTTCGCGGAGATGGCGCTCGCGGGGGTTACCTCCGTCGGCGAGTTCCACTACGTGCATCACGCACCGGACGGCTCCGCGTATGACGACCCAAATGCGATGGGCGAGTCACTGCGTCATGCCGCTCGCCAGGCCGGCATCCGCCTGACCCTCCTGGACACCTGCTACCTGACCGGTGGGCTGACCGATGGCGGGCACACGCAACTGCAGCCCCGTCAGCGCAGGTTCGGCGACGGCGACGCGAGCCGTTGGGCCGAGCGGTTCGGTGCGCTCACAGGTGATGCGTCGACGAACATCGGTGCCGCAATCCACTCCGTGCGAGCGGTGCCGCGCGACCAGATCCCGACTGTTGTCCGCGCTGCGGCTGGGCGGCCCCTGCACGTGCACCTGTCCGAGCAGCGAGCCGAGAACGAGGCCTGCGAGGCCGCGTACGGCCGTTCTCCGACTCAGGTGCTGTCGGCAGCCGGAGCCCTGGGGCCGCTCACGACCGCCGTGCACGCGACCCATCTCTCGGACGACGACATCGGGCTGCTCGGCGGATCGCGCACCTCGTCCTGCTTCTGCCCAACCACCGAACGCGATCTTGCCGATGGCATTGGCCCGGCTCGGGAACTCGCCCTCGCCGGGTCACCGCTTTGCCTCGGCTCGGACCAGCACGCAGTCATCGACCTCCTCGAGGAGGCCAGAGCGCTCGAGATGCATGAGCGCCTGCACCACCACGAGCGCGGACGGCTGCAGCCCGCTGAATTGATCACGGCCATGACGACGCACGGGCAGGCATCGCTCGGCTGGCCGGATGCGGGACGGATCGAGATTGGTCAGCGGGCGGATCTCGTCGCTGTGCGCGCCGACACCGTGCGAACTGCGGGGAGTGACCCTTCCCAGATCGTGCTCTCCGCCTTCGCCAGTGATGTCGACACGGTTGTCGTCGACGGCGCGATCGTGGTGTCGGGCGGGAGTCACCGCACCCAGGATGTCGGGGCCGAACTCGTTTCGGTCATTGGCGAGGTGTGGGATCGCGTCCGATCCTCCGCTTGAGTCTGACCACCTCTGATTGACATCCACCCCTGATTGGCCCGGGAGCCTGCAGTGAAACTACTTCTTCGATCGCCGACAGCATCCGTCGATGATGTCGCAGCCGACATGAGCCTTGAGGTGGCGGCGAGTCCTGACAGCCCTGCTCGAGAACGATGGATGTGGGACGTGCGCCTCGAGTCGCGCGCCGCCCCGATGACCGGCGCGATGGATGCGGTGAGCCTGGAGGTATCGGGTGCCGGTCGGGGCATCCACTTCGTCAACGTGCGATTCGATGCGACCGCGATCACTGCGGCCATCGATGTTGAGGTGCTCGACAGGCCGGCCTGTCTGCGCCGGCCAGCGGGGGAGTTGTGGATCGCGATCTTCGAGGCGGGGGCCGCGCACGATGGACCATTCATCGTCCGCGCCGGCGACGTGCTGGTGTGGGAGGGGGACGAAGCGATTGCGGTGGAACTGCGGCCGATTGACGAGGTGCCGGTGCAGATCGCAGTTGTGAAGCTCGGCCGACATGACGGGAGTGAGCTCCGTTGGGTTCCGTAGTCGATGGAGTAGGCGAGCTCGTGAGGTCCGGTGGGATGAGGCAGATGACCTGGGCGAACGGCTCAGGCGTTACCCGTGAGGTCGCCATCTGCCCGAGCGGAGCGGGGCTCGCCGATTTCGACTGGCGCATCAGCCTTGCCGACATCTCGGTCGATGGTGATTTCTCAGCGTTCGTCGGCATCGATCGCGTGCTCGTCCTCATTGAAGGTGAGGGGATGAATCTGACCCTCGACGGCCACACCCGACGCGTCGAACCCTTCTCGCCGGTGCATTTCGCCGGCGAGTCGGTCGCCTCATGCGCCCTGCCGTACGGCCCGACCCGGGATCTCAACATCATGTGCCGACGTGACCGCGTGACCTGCGTGGTTGACATCATCTCCGGATCCGCGCCGATCGAGGCGGTGGCGGAGCCGGGAGAGACCCTATGGTTCGGTGTGCTGACGGGCAGTTGGGTCATCGAGACCGAACCGGCGCTCGCCCTCGAGCCGCAGGACTTCATCCGAATCGACGGGATCGCCAGCCTGATCGGTCATGGTTGCGTGGTCCGAGTCAGCCTCAGGGCTTGACCCCGCACTTCGGCGGCCACGACCACCCAGGCTGCTGAGGTGGGATCGATGAGCTCGAAGTGGGCTGCATCGTCGACGACGACGACCCGGCAGGTGCCCGGCCAGGCGAGGGCGAGGGCGTGCGCCTGCGCGATCGGCACGATGGAATCGCGCGCGCCATGGACGACCGTTACAGGTGATGCGGGCTCGGGGCACCGCACTGGGTCGAGGTCGGGCCGCGAGCTGGCCGGACCGCCGAGGAATTCGGTCACTGCCCCTGACCCGAGGTCGAGCGCCTGGGCATCATGAAGATCGGCGACCGGTGCGAGGGCGAGGACACCTGCGATGCTCTCCGGCAGCCTCGAGGCGGCGATGAGTGCGAGGTGGCCGCCGGCCGAGTGGCCGACGAGCAGTGGGGCAAGTTCGTCGAGTCTGAGCATGGTCGGCAGCGTCCGGATGGCCAGCAGGACGTCGGCAATTGTGAGATCCGGCTCGCCCGGAACCCGCCTGTACTCGATCGAGCAGGTGACGTACCCGGCATCAGCGAGGGCATGAGCGAGTGACCTCGCATGGTTGCGGTTGATCGATGGGCGCCAGTAGCCGCCGTGCACGAAGACGACAAGGCCGCGAGCCGGCGTTGACGCTGGTGGCCGGAAGACATCGGCGACCTGGTCAGCGCTCGGCCCATAGGCAACCTGCTCGGTTGGCTCGGGTTGGCTGGTCTCGAGGATGGACCGATTCTCGAGGCTGGCGGCAAGGTCGACCGCATCGTCAGGGACTGATGAGGTGGGCACCTGTGTTCCTCCTCAGCCTGTGTTGCGAAGCCCGGTCGCGATGCCGTTCACGGTGACCGACAGTGCGCGAGCGAGCGTAGCGTCCGGGTGCTCGCCTCGCGCCCGTCCGGCGCGAACACGTTCAAGCAGGGAGATCTGCAGCGAGTGCAGGGGTAGCAGGTAGGTGTCGCGGATCTCGAGGGTCCGGGCGAGCGACGGGTTGCCGGCGAGCAGGCTCGACTGCCCGGTAATCGCAAGGACCTCAGTGACCGTTCGCTCATGCTCGGCGCGGATCTGCCCGAGGAATCGGTGCAACTCCTCGGGAACGAGCGCCTGCACGTACTGCGCGGACACGTCCAGATCTGTCTTCGCGAGGGTCATCTCGACATTGGAGATGAAGTTCCGAAAGAAGTGCCAGGTGCGGTACATCTCGTCGAGGGCATGGGCATGACCCGCCTCGCGTGCGGCGGCGAGCCCGGCGCCGACTCCGAACCAGCCCGGGACCACCTGCCTGGACTGGGTCCAGCCGAACACCCAGGGAATGGCGCGCAGGCCCGAGATCCCGGCGGCGGTGTCGGGCCGCCTCGACGGCCGCGAACCTAGGTGCATGGCCCCGAACTCTTCAACCGGGGTGGAGAGCGCGAAGTACCGGGGCAGGTCGGGGTCGTCGACGAGCGATCGGTAGCTGGCCTGGGCGGCCGAGGAGGTGATCGACATGACGGAGTCCCACGCGTCGACCCGGTCGCGGTCGCTGCGGGGCGCACGGTGGAGGAGGGATGCGTCCATGACCGCGGCGAGCATCTGCTCGAGGTTGTCGCGAGCGAGGGTCGGCAGCAGGTACTTGTCCGAGATCACCTCGCCCTGCTCGGTCACCTTGATCTCCCCGTCGAGGACGCCCCAGGGCTGCGCGAGGATCGCCTCGTAGGTCGGCCCGCCGCCGCGTCCGACGGTGCCGCCACGTCCGTGGAACAGCCGTAGCCGCACGCCGTGCCGGCTCGCGACGTCGCGAAGGCGTCGCTGGGCGAGGTGAATCTCCCACTGGGAGGTGGTGATGCCCGCATCCTTGTTCGAGTCCGAGTAGCCGAGCATCACCTCCTGGACGTCGCCGCGCGAGGCGACGAGCGACCGGTAGAGCGGCGTGCCGAGCAGATCTCCGACCATGTCGCCTGCGGCCCGCAACTCGTCGACAGTCTCGAGGAGGGGAACGAACCCGACGCGTGCCGTTGCATTGCCCGTGTCGACGAGCCCGGCCTCGCGGGCGAGGACCACGGCGGCGAGGACATCGTCGGCGCCCCTGGTCATCGACACGATGCACGACTCGATGACGCGAGGCCCGTACCGATCGAGGGCCTCGCGGACCGCGACGAAGGTGCGGTAGGTCTGCAGGCCGTCGGCGTCGAGCGGCGGGGGAGTCGGTGCGAGCGGACGAAGGCTACCGAGTTCTTCCTGAATGGCAGCGAGGCGCTCGGCCCTGGTCAGCCGCTCGTAGCCGCTGGCGACGGTGCCGATGCGGTCGACGAGCTGGCCGAGGGCGTGGTGGTATTTGTCTGCGTGCTCGCGGATGTCGAGGGTCGCCAGCGGCAGTCCGATCGCGGCCACGACCCGAATCGCTCGGTCGAGCACTCCGTGGGCCGCGAGCTCGCCGCGGCTGGCGAGGAGGTCACCGCGCACGAGGAGGAGATCATCGAGGAGCTCCTGGGTCTTCGCGTAGTCCCGACCCGGTTGGTTCGGGCTGCCCTTGGCCGCGCGGTCCCGGGTGAGTTGGAGGCGCTTACGAACAATGGTGAGCTTGAGCCGGACGGGCTCCTCCGCGTTGATGCGCAGGTAGCGAGGCTCGAGGTCGGGGAGTCGTTCGAGGTCGGCTGCGACCGATGCACGCAGCCCATCGCTCGACGGGCAGATGCGCTCGGAGATCGACAGGTCCTCGACGAGCTGGTTCACGAGCGGGATGAGGTCGGCGATGGCGTGCTCACGCTGGAACGCGAGGACGTCAGCGGTGACCTCGGGGGTGACGAATGGATTGCCGTCGCGATCACCGCCGATCCATGAGCCGAAGCTGAGCGGCCTTGAGTCGGGCGGCAGGTCGACGCCGAGCACGGCGAAAGCCGAGGCCAGGCGCTCGAGGACATCGACGAGCGGACCGCGAGTGAGGTCGTCGATGTAGTAGAGCGCATTGCGAGCCTCGTCGATGACATGCGGCTGCTGGAGCCGGAGCTCGTCGGTCTGCCAGAGCAGGTCGACGAACTCGGCGAGCCGCGCCTGCTGCTGCTCGGGGTCTAGTGAGGTGTCGAGGAGGAGATCGGCGATCGTCCGAAGCTTCATGAGCACCGAGCGGCGAGCGGCCTCGGTTGGATGGGCGGTGAAGACGGGGCGCACCGACATCGTGCGGCTGAGGTGACGGACGATCTCGGTGTCGATGCCCCGGCTGCGGGCGGCCTCGGCCACCTGCTGCAGCGGGCCTCCCGTCGACCTGCGCCGCGCGAGGACATCACGGGAGCGTTCGACCTGCTCGGCGATATTCGCGAGATCGAAGTAGATCGAGAAGGCCCGGGCGAGCAGGGTTGCGGTGGCGAGGTCAACAGACGCGAGCCGCGCTGCTGCCCGTGAGGGATCAGAGCGGACTTGGTGCCGCACCTCCTCGACGAGTTCTAGAAGTGCTGCACCCTCCTGGCGTGAGAGGGTCTGGCCGAGGAGTGATCCGAGCTCGCGAATCTGGCCTCGCAGGCCCGAGTCGGGGTCGCCCGGGGTGCTCGCCGAAGGTCCCTGTGACATGGCGACATTGTCGCCCGCGGAGGTTTCCCGCATGTTTCCCGGCGGGTTCGTGTTCGCGGTTGGCGTACAGCCATGGGAAAGCATCTGGACGGGCCGTCTGTTGGAGTGGTCAAGAGGCCAAGCGCGGTTAGCATTGCTGCAGCGGCGGGTGCGAACCCGATCGAGCAGCGGAAGAGGGAGCAAGGCATGTTTGAGCGGTTCACGGATCGGGCGCGGCGTGTGGTCGTCCTCGCGCAAGAGGAAGCCAGAATGCTCAACCACAACTACATCGGCACCGAGCACATCCTGCTCGGCCTCATCCACGAGGGCGAGGGCGTCGCCGCGAAGGCCCTCGAGAGCCTGGGCATCTCCTTGGAGGCGGTCCGCCAGCAGGTCGAGGAAATCATCGGCCAGGGCCAGCAGGCGCCGAGCGGGCACATCCCGTTCACCCCGCGCGCGAAGAAGGTCCTCGAGCTCTCGCTGCGCGAGGCTCTCCAGCTCGGGCACAACTACATCGGCACCGAGCACATCCTGCTCGGCCTCATCCGGGAGGGCGAGGGCGTCGCCGCCCAGGTGCTCGTGAAGCTCGGCGCTGACCTCAACCGGGTCCGCCAGCAGGTCATCCAGCTGCTCAGCGGGTACCAGGGCAAGGAGCCCGTTGCCGCCGGCGGCCCGGCTGAGGGCACCCCTTCCACGTCGCTCGTCCTCGATCAGTTCGGACGGAACCTCACCGCGGCGGCCCGCGAAGGCAAGCTCGACCCGGTGATCGGCCGCGAGAAGGAGATCGAGCGGGTCATGCAGGTGCTCTCCCGCCGGACCAAGAACAACCCGGTGCTCATCGGCGAGCCAGGCGTCGGCAAGACCGCCATCGTCGAGGGCCTCGCCCAGAACATCGTGTCCGGCGACGTCCCGGAAACCCTGAAGGACAAGCAGCTCTACACGCTCGACCTCGGCGCGCTCGTTGCCGGCAGCCGGTACCGCGGCGACTTCGAGGAGCGCTTGAAGAAGGTCCTCAAGGAGATCCGC
>WLOY01000150.1 GCA_009699015.1 Actinomycetota bacterium
CGGCCCGTCCCCAGGTCGAGCCATCGCTGGGAGCGCGGCTACCACCAGGGCGCCAGCAACCCCGGCGGTCACGGCCGCCATGAGGGTGGCATTACGTCTGATCGTCATGAGATCTCCAAAGTCCAAGACCCCCGGGGCTCCCCGAGTTGGGGCGAGCCTGCCGAACTCACGCGAAGGATCCATGCACGCCCGGTTCGGATTCGGTAAGGACGCATCGACATTTGCGGTGGCATGGGTGGCATCGGTGGCATCGTGGGCCTCGTCAGTGAAAGGGTTACTCCTCCTGAACGAATTCCCGAAGACGCGCCTTCTCGACCTTGCCGAGGGCGTTGCGTGGCAGTTCACTCACGACGAGCACCTGCTTGGGCACCTTGAACCCGGCCAGCCGCTCGCGCGCCATCAATCGCAGCACCTCGGGATCCAACGCCGCGCCCGGTTCGGCCACCACGATGGCGACGACGACCTCGCCGAAGTCGGCGTCCAACCTTCCAATGACTGCGGACTCGAGGACGCCATCGAGCCGATCGAGCACCTCCTCGACCTCCTTCGGGATGACGTTGAGCCCGCCGGAGATGATGAGGTCCTTGGAGCGTCCGACGATCTCGAGGTAGCCGTCGACGTCCAAGCGCCCGAGGTCGCCCGTGATGAACCATCCGTCGGCCGTGAACTCGGAGGCCTGCAGTTCCGGCCGGCGCCAGTACCCGCGCAGCACGTTCGGCCCGCGCACCTCGATCCCGCCCGGGTCGCCGCTCCCGAGACGCACCTCGACGCCGGGGAGCGGCAAGCCGACGGTTCCGGGCCGTCGCTCGCCGTCGAGGGGATTTGAGGTGAGCATGCAGGTTTCTGTCATTCCGTACCGCTCAAGGATCACCCGGCCCGTCCTCGCGGTGAACTCGTCGTGCGTGGCGACGAGCATTGGCGCGGATCCCGACGTGAACAGCCGCATGCCACGAGTCGCCGCGGCGGTGAAGCGCGGGTCGGCGAGGAGCCGAACGTAGTGCGTTGGGACCCCCATGAGGACGGTCGACGCCGGAAGCTCGGCAATGACGCGCGCCGGGTCGAACGCTTCGAGGAGCACCATCGACGACCCGGACGCGAGCACGCAGTGGACCGCGACGAACAGCCCGTGCGTGTGGAAGAGGGGGAGCGTGTGGAGGAGGACGTCGTCCTTCGTGAATCCCCAGGCCGGGGTCAGGGTGTGGGCGCTGAAGACGAGGCTGCCGTTCGTCATGACGGCGCCCTTGGGCCGGCCGGTCGTTCCGCTCGTGTAGAGGATCGCCGCGGCGTCGTCAGCACTGCGGGGCACGTCCTCGAAGGCCGGGTCCGCATCCGAGAGGCTCCCGGCGAAGGTCTTCATGCTGAGTTCGCGGAAGGATCCGCCGGCTTGGTCGCGGCGAATGAGGACGGACGGCTCAGCGTCGGCGACGAGGGCTGCGACCTCGTGATCTGTGTAGGCGGGATTGAGGGGCAGGTAGACCGCGCCGGCTCTCGCGCAGGCGACGTGAAGGGCGATGAGATCGGCGGACTTGGCGGCCTGCACCGCAACCCGGTCGCCGGGGGTGACGCCGAGGCGCCGAAGCGCGTGGGCCATGCGGCCGGAGATGCGCTCGAGGTCTCCGTAGGTCCAGGTGTCGCCAGCCTGAGTGCGGAGGAAGGGCCGTGACGGGTCCTCGCGACTGGTGCCGAGAAGCAGGGAGGCCAGCGGATTCATAGGCGACCTCCTATCGTCACGGGTGCCCGGCTACGTGCGACCCCTCCGCGTAACGTATCCGGCGGGCACGCCGTTCGAAACTCGCGGACCCGGTGTGCGAATGAGTCGCCCGGAGCGTGCGCTCGTAGACTCCCGTCGTGACACGAGCGGATTTTGCGCGAGACTACGCGGCCTCGACCGAGCACTTCGATCGCCTTGCCTCGGCGGTTCCCCCGGATCTGCTCGATGCCAGGGAGCCCGGAGGATGGTCCGCCCGTCAGGTGATCCACCACGTCGCGGACAGCGAAGCGCAGTCCTACGTGCGCCTGCGCCGGCTCGTTGCCGAGCCGAGCGGCTCGATCGTCCAGGGCTACGACGAGGCCACCTGGGCACAGTGCCAGGCGCTTGGGTACGAGGACCTGCCGGTCGAGCACGCACTGCAGGTATTCCGTGCGGTGCGGGCGGCGTCGCTCGACGTCGTCGGGCGACTCACCGACGATGACCTCGAGCGTGTCGGGCATCACACCGAGTCGGGCGCCTATTCGGTGAGGCAGTGGCTGGAGAACTACACCGCCCACCCGCTCGACCATGCCGAGCAATTGCAGCGCGCCATCGCGGGGGGATCGGTAGACGTTCAGCCATGAGCCTTTCCAACCTGCTGCCCGCTGACGCCCGCGACTACCGGGGCCCCAGTTTCGTCCGATGGCTCGCCATGGCCTATCTGGTCGTGCTCACCATCCGAAGCCTCATCCACGTCATCGCCCCGGATGGCGGGGCGCAGTCCATCGCGACTATCGATATCTCGGGTGAGGACGGCAGCAACATCATCGCCATATTCGGCCAGTGGGGAGCGATCCAGCTGCTGCTCGCGGGCCTGCTGTGGGTGCTGCTGCTTCGCTACCGCGGGCTCACGCCGCTCGTGCTGCTCGTGTTCCTCGTCGAGCCGGTGCTCCGGGCGGTCGCCGGCTACGCCAAGCCGCTCGAGGCCATGGGGACCCCGCCGGGAGCAGCGCTCAACTGGGTCGCCGTGCCGGTCATGGCAGTGCTCCTGATCGTGGCGCTGCGAAATGGTGAAAAGCCGCCCGCCTGAGACCTTCGCGATCAAGGGTCGGTGTCGGTAGCCTCGTCAAGGATGAGCGGGACGACCGTTGCCACCCGGACGAAGCCTGCCGATCTGCACGCCGAGGGGCTGTCGGTTCCGCGCAGGTGATCGGGATTCCATCGTCCATGTCGATGCTCCTCCATGACATCTGGACAGCGCACGCCTCCGTTGCACCTGACGGATGATTGGGGCTCGGCCCGGTCAGACGTGGGTATCGGGGGCGTAGCGGCGCAGATACAGGACTGCCGCAGAAACGCGTGGGTTAGCGCTGTTGACGCCGGTGGGATTGAGCGCGACGTACGTCTGGGTCAGGTTGTACTCCACCGACTTCTCAGACAGGCAGAGCTGCTTGGCGATGGCACTGTTCGAAAGCCCCCGTGCCACGAGCCCGAGGATCTTGCGCTGCTGTTCGGAGAGCGCGTTGACCGCCTCCTCAGTCGGGCCGCCCGCGACGTCGATCCGCGGGTCGATGTAAGCACCGCGCGATGCTTTGCGAAGGAGTTCCGAAAGGTGCATGCGGCCGTCGATGCTGGACTTCAGGATGTAGGACCAGAAGGGCAATTCCTCGCTTGTGAGCGATGTCAGCAGCGAACGCCGGCGGTGATCGGAGAGGATCGCGATGCGAAGCCGCGGATACCGCTCTCGGACTCGGCGTCCGAGTTCCAGGCCCAGCCCGTAGGGCAGGTGCAGGTCCAGCGTCGCGAAGTCGACGCGCGCCCAGTCGATCAGCTGGGCCGCTTCGCGGAATCCTCCACGATAGCCACACGGATCACGCGATTGCCGTCGAGCGCCCCGGCATCCACGAGATCCAATCCCTTTCCGAACATCATCCACATCCCCGGCAAGATTCGCCGCGAGAGCACCAGAAGGACGACCGCATGAAGGCACACTCTCCATCGACGGATGCGCTGAAGCCAGCCGGGGCGCCCCCATCGGGGGAAACCCCTCACGGCACCGATCGCGCCGCTTCGCAGTCCGGATCGGGCGCCGGGCCGCGGCGCATCCTGTTCTAGACGGGTTCCGCCGTCCTGCTCATCATGGCCGCGGTGACACCGATAACCGCCTCCCTGTACGACGCGTCGGTTCGTGCACTCGGCTTCTGGCCTGTCCTCGGTCAGCGCGAGGTGGCGAACGTCATCGGTGCCGCCTGCGGCATTGCCGTCCTCTACCTGATGAGCCGGGCCCGCCGTGTCGACACGTCCAATCCCCATTGGATCGTCATCATCGCGCTCATCGCGCTCATCGCGCTCATCGCGCTCATCGCGCTCATCGCGCTCATCGCGTCGCTCGCGACGACGGCAGCGCAGCAGATCGCCCAGCTGACGTTCGACCCGAGTGGAACTCGACCGCAGTTGCCGGGGCAGCGAGGGGCGGAGGCCTCGATAGCACTCCTCGTGTTCCTGCTGCTCACCGGCGCCCTGCTGCTCGTCGCCCAGCGCGATCGCCTGGCCAATGCGCAGACGATCCTCCTCGACGAGGCGCGCCTCCTCGACGAGGCGCGCCGCGCACTGCACGATGATCACGAGTCCCTGCGCGCTCGAATCTTCGATCACCTCCATGGCACGGTGCAGTCGGAGCTGATGGTCGCACGCGTTCGCCTGCTCGACATTGCTCGTGAGCTGCAGGAGGGCGAACAGACCGAGGGTGTGCTTCAGGTGACGGACGGCCTCCAGCGGCTCCATGAGCTCGAGATCCGACGGCTGGCGCATGTGATCGGCTGGCGCATGCGATGGTGGCGTCCGGCCTCGACACCAGCCTGCACGAGGCCCTGAGCCAGCTCGCGATGTCATGCGAGGGACTCTGCGACGTGCGGATTCGGATCGATGCCGAGTTCGAGGCTATTGACGATGCCCGCGCGGGAGACGGGCGCGCCGTCTTTCGGCTGGCTGTCTTCCGGATCGTCGAGGAGTGCATCACGAACGCGATTCGCCATGGCCACGCCTCGGCCATTGACGCGGAGATCGCGGCCCGGGCATCGGGGCGCAAGCGACTCATCGACGTCGTCGTCTCGAATAATGGCGTGGCTGACGGGACCGAACGACGTGAAGGAGTGGGACTTCGAGTCCTGCGAGCCCGGGCGGCAGCCTTCAACGGAGGAGTGGAGGCCTACGTGGCCGACGGCCGATACCGCACGGCTGTTCGACTGGAACTGAGGGACTGACAAGCGCCGCCCTCGGGGGATCGTGTGCCGGTGCCCGGTGACGTCGTCACCCGCGATGCCGTTGTTCGGCGTTTCGACGCGCTCGCTGGTTGCCGTTCGCTAATGTCTGCAATCCACACAAGCGAGGAGCAAATCGTGGCCGAAGTCGTCGAATTCACGCTGAACGTCAAGCCTGGGCACTATTCGCAGGTGCTCGCGCTCTACTCGGACTTCGCCGAGACCTACATGGACGTCAACCCCGCGCTGATGAGCGCGCTCGTCGTCGGCGACGAGGGCAGCGGACTGGTGCGTGGCATCGCGGTCTACAGCGATCACGACGAGGCGGCCGCAGTCAACAGCGATGCCTTCTTCGGAGCGTTCATGGACGCCATCGAGCCGCTCATCGAGGGCGCCCCGAAGCGGGTCTTGCTCGACCTCTTTCATGCGTGGAGCAGGTAGACCCTTTCAAGAAGTGAGCGGGCGGCCCGTCCTTCGCAGACGCGTGGCAGCGGTGTCTTCACCTCAGCTCAGTCGAGTGTTGCGAGTGCTGGAGAGCGCTTCACGGTAGGCGAGAACCGCGCGGTCGAGATCCGAGGCGACAGAGCTGAGGTCCGCTCGCGAGGCCGAAGTGAGGGGCTCCCCGCCGGGAGGCTCGCCCGATGACTCATCGAGGGTGACGAGCGCGTACGTCGAGGCGGTGAGGGCTGCAAGCTCGCGGGCCCCCGAAGCGAAGACCATCGCGAGCTCCACGGGCCGGCCCTTGTCGCCGGGCTCGAGCAGCACACCGGTGACCGAAGGCTCCAACTCGATGAGCGCACGGCGGGCGTCCGCGACGTCCGCATCGAGTGCGGCTTCCGAGACGCTCCCGTGATCCTTCGAACGTCGTGCGATGTCAGAGCGCCAACGGGTGAGCACTGCGACGACGGACTCGACCTGCGCGGGCGCGACAGAGCGCGACCAGCCGGGGATGGCGAGAACGACGAGGATCGCGATGAGGGCACCGACGAACGTCGAGACGAAGCGGGCGGCGAACAGATCGTCCACGGGATTCGTCGCGTAGCTCAGGAGCAGGATGGTGCCGGCGACGCCGAAGCTGGCGATGGCGTAGTTGCCGAAGAACCACCGGAAGGTCACCGCTGCCAGCCCAATCAGGATGACGAGCATCGCCCACGGGGATGTGCTGAGGATGAGGAGCATCGCCGGCACCGCTGCGACTGCCGCAAGGTTCCCTGCAAGGCGATTTCCGCCCCGCACGACGGTGAATGACCAGTCCGGCCGCAGGACGAACACCACCGTGAGGGGCAGCCAGAACGAGTGCCCGAGGGGAACGATGACGGTCACCGCCTCTGCCAAGCCCACGCCAATGGCCATGCGCAGGCCGTGGCGCGATAGGCCGGTTCCCGGTTTCAGTGCGGCGAGGAAGCCCCCTGCATTCGCCGGTGCGGGTGCTTTGATGCGGGCCGCGCCTGTCAGCGCAACCACGTCGGCGATAGGGCCTCCGTCATCGAGCGCAGCGATAGACCGGTCGATTTCGTCGAGGGACCTCACGAGCCCAGCGGCCGCGGGGCTCGCTGCAGCCACTGCGGGTGGCGGTGCATGCGGTCGGCGCGCCAGCCAGCCGTCGAGCCTGTGCGCCTGTTGCTCGAGGCGGACGCCTGCCGCCATGCGGTCGTGCTCGCCAGGCCGCTCGAGCATCTGCCACGCGACGATCGCCCGGGTTGCGACGATTGATGCAGAGAAAGCCGACGTGAGGCGACGCTCCTGTTCGGCGGGGAATCCTGCGGACCGCAGCACGCCGGCCACGACATCGCTCTGAGCGTGCGCGCGCACGAGCGATGGGATGACGATCGTCTCCGAGCGCAGCATCATCGCGTCGGCCCGGAGCTTGTTGGCGAGCGCACGGCGGGCGAACCACCGGCGCTCCGGCGACCAGGTGATGAGCCAGAGAGCAGACTGCACCGCGACCCCGAGCGCGAACCAGCCGACCACCCCGGGGACCTGAGCCGGTGGGACCGGACTGCCGGCGAAGATCACTGCCAGTGCGAGGCCGCTAACCCCGATCGTCATCGCATTCGCGCCGGTGCTGGCGGTGGCGCCGAAAACGTATGCGAGGGCTGCGATGCCGAGCACGGCCCACCAGGTCCCCCCGATGAGCATCGCGACGGTGACCGTGGCGATGCAGGCCGCGCCAAGGAGAAGGAGCAGTCGGACCAGCCTGCGCAAGGGCAGTGCCGCTTCGACGAGTCCGACCTGCAGTGCGCCAAAGCAGGCGGCAACGGTGGTGGCGAGGTCGCCGATGGTGATGCCGAGGGCGAAGAAGGCGATGATGACGGCGACCCTGCGGGCGATGGAGGGCCAAGTGGCCGGCGGCAGGGGCGCGAGGGATAGCACGCGCCGGAGCGCCTCGCGCAGCAGCCACATCCGCTCGGTCACAGGGACACCCTCTCGCCTCGAGGATGTGACGCAGCAGGCAGGCTCACATTCGTCGGGCAGGCACCTGTTGGCCCGGGTGCTCCCTCGGCCGATGCGGATCAGCCCATGCCCGACTCGTTGCCGAGGTTGGCTGCGCAGCCACAGCCACAGCCACAGCCACAGCCACGACCGCGTTCGGATCGGTACGCAACGCGCTGAGCAGGCCCTGGATTACCTCACCGATCTCCCCCTGGGACAACGGCCAGATCGTCAGTGAGTGCAGTCGGTCGACTCCTCGTCAGCGAGGGCCTGGAGAATCGGCGAGATGCGGTGCCTGGTGATCTCAGCCAAGGGGGGGGCCTGCCGGCAGACGAGCAGTTCCGGATTGGTAATCCAAAAGTCCAAGTGCATAGATTCCCGAGATTGGACGATCTGTGGTCCCTGCGTTGGCGGTGATCTGAGTAGGCTCGTCCCATTCAACGAGGAGGCCCGGTGCATGTGGCGCGTCTGGCAGGGATCACCTTCTCTTGCCTCGCGCTGGCCGCGGCGATCACCGCTGGCTCGGCGACTGTGGCGACTGCGGTGACTGCCCCGCCATTTGATGGCACCGTGTGGATCGGCCCCGACATCATCACGCCTGCCGGTCCCAGCGACCTCCTCGGCATGGAACCGGCCGGGACGGTAGGTCGTGCGAGCCGCACGACCTACGACAGGCGGAGCGGGTGGGTTACTCAGGACGCCTACCTGTTCGTCGCCAGGTTCACGGGATCCAAGCCGGCTGAGATCATCGTCAATCCTGAGTTCGGGTCGCAGGATGCCGCTGCCACCCAGGCACGGTTCTTTGCCCGGATCCTTGGCCAGTTGCCACGCAGTTGCCGCACGCAGGTCGACGCGCTCTGGATTCATTCGGGCAACGAAAGCCTCGGCGGCGGCAATCGCTCAATCCTGATTCACAGCGACTTCGCGAACGGGGACCCGGCATTCATCGAGGAGGCGCTCCTCCACGAGTGCGCTCATACGTCACTCGACTACGCATGGCAGGGAACGGTTGACCGGGCGAAGTGGGATGCCCAGGTCGCCCGGGACCCGGGCTTCATCTCCGAGTACGCAGCCGACCACCCTACGAGAGAGGATGTTGCGGAGTCGTTTGTTCCGTACCTCGCCTGGAGGCTTGGCGCGGCCAGCGGCTACACCTCAGCCCAGCTCGATGCCATCTCGAGGCAGATCCCGCATCGACTTTCCTACCTCGACTCACTCGCACTAGGGAAACGCTGATTTTCTCGGTCGCTTGAGTGGCGTTTTGCCTGGTCTGTGAGGGTCGTTTCTGGGAGAATTCGTCATGCCCAGCGACCAGATCAGCTTCACCGATGTCGAGTATTCGAAGCGCCGGCGGGTGTCTCGCCGTGAGC
>WLOY01000151.1 GCA_009699015.1 Actinomycetota bacterium
CCCTTCCAGGGCAGCGTCGTGCCCGCCGAACGCGAGGATGCGAGGAAGCGGACCTGCAGCATCGGGAACTCCCGCTCCTCGAGCAGCCTGCGCATCACCGCGCCCACCTGGCCGGTCGCACCGACAACCGCGACCACGGGAAGCCGGCTCATCGTCCGGTCCCGCCGTAGACCACGGCCTCGCCATCGGCATCGAGGCCGAAGGCGGTGTGGAGGGCCTGCACCGCGCGTTTCGCATCATCGACCCGGGTCACCACGGAGATCCGGATCTCCGAGGTCGAGATCATCTCGACGTTGATGCTCGCCTCCGCCAGTGCGGCGAAGAAGGTTGCCGAGACGCCCGGGTGCGAGCGCATGCCCGCGCCGACGAGCGACACCTTCGCGATCTGGTCGTCGATGACGAGGGATTCGAAGCCGATCGCGCCGCTGCCGGACTCGAGGGCATCGGTGGCCTTGGCCGCCGAGCCCTGGGGGCAGGTGAACGTGACATCGGTGCGCCCCGTCGAGGCCGCCGAGACGTTCTGCACGATCATGTCGACGTTGATGCCCGCGTCCGCGAGCGCCCGGAAGATCGCCGCGGCGCGCCCCGGCTCATCGGGCACCCCGACCACCGTGACCTTCGCGTCGTTCACGTCGGCTGCGACGCCGGAGATGATCGGCTGCTCCATGGCTCTTCCTTCAGCGATAGCGGTTTCGATTGCTTCGGGCGACAGGACGTACGTGCCCTCGCGTTGCGAGAACGACGAACGGACGTGGATGGGGAGGTCGAAGCGCCTCGCATACTCGACGCAGCGCAGGTGCAGCACCTTCGCGCCGACCGCAGCGAGTTCGAGCATCTCCTCGTAGGTGACGAACTCCAATTTCCGGGCTGCCGGGACCACGCGGGGATCGGCGCTGAACACCCCATCGACATCGGTGTAGATCTCGCAGACAGATGCTTCAAGGGCCGCAGCGAGCGCGACTGCCGTGGTGTCCGACCCGCCACGCCCCAGGGTCGTGATGTCCTTCGTGTCCTGTGCCACGCCCTGGAAGCCGGCCACGATCGGTATCGCACCCTCGTTGAGGGCCTCCGCGATGCGGCCGGGGGTGACGTCGATGATGCGAGCCGCACCGTGCGCCGAGTCAGTGATGAGACCAGCCTGCGAGCCGGTGTACGACCGCGCATCCTCGCCGAGATCCGAGATCGCCATGGCGAGGAGCGCCATCGAGATCCGCTCCCCCGATGTGAGGAGCATGTCGAGCTCGCGCGCCGGCGGCTTCGGCGAGACCTGTTCCGCCAGATCGAGCAGTTCATCAGTGGTGTCGCCCATTGCCGAAACGACCACGACAACCTGATGACCCTCGGCCTTTGTCGCGACGATTCGACGGGCAACGCGCTTGACACTATCCGCGTCGGCGAGACTCGAGCCGCCGAATTTCTGCACAATCAGGGACACGACAGCAAAGTCTACCCATGACAACACTCACGCGCCCTCCGCGAGTGCAGGCCGCGGGCTACGCCTCGGTGCTGGCGATGACCACCACCATGTCGCCCGCCTGGAACCTGACCTTCTCGTACTTCGGTGGGTTCACGCGGATACCTCCGGCCAAGGCCACCGATTGGTCACCGGCCCCTGCCGTGCGGTATCCGATTGCCACGACGCCCCAGTTTCGAGCGGCGGCAATCACCGAGTCGAAGTCCGATTCACCCAGAGGCACGTAGCGCTCAACAGGGTGCATCGCCACTGCGGCGCCCGTTCCGTCGAATAGGTCCGCGAACACATCCGAGAGGTGTGGGCTCTCGCTCAGCTGTGCGAGGAGCAGGCTGATGAGTTGCATGCTCACGATGAACTCCGAGCTGTCCCCCTGCCGGCCGAGTTCGACGTCATTGGGATCTGCGAGCTCGGCAATCACGTTGCTCGAGGTGTCGGGGGCGATTGCACGCACGTGCATCAAGGTGAGGAGCACGCGAGCATCAGCCTCGTCGAGGTCGAATTCCGAACGCTCGCAAAGGATCATCACGTGGTCGAAGGTCTCGCCCCCCATGACCTCGGCGAGCACGGATCGACTGATCGTGCTGCCGCTGTTGATCGTGAAGATTTGCCGGACGAGACCGGCCTCCTCGAGCTCGGCCCGAACCTCGTCAGCCTCGTGGTTGTCAGGGTCGATGAGGACGACGAGCTCGGAACCCGACGCCACATGATTCTCGATCTCCTTGACGACCAGGGTCGCCACGGGGCTCCACCCCACGATGAGCGTGCGCTCGCGGATCTTCTCAATCGCCATCATCGGGTGGTCGGCCGGCCGCGCCCATGGCTCAGGCTCCCGGTCGAGCGCGAACACCGAATCGTCCTCCGCGATGCCGATGGCCTTGTCGCCCGCGTTGACGATCGCCTCAGCGCCGACGGTGAGCGAGACGGACCCGTCAGCCCGTTGAAGGCCGATGATGGTCGCCTTACTGCTCGCCATGGTGAGCTGCCCGAATGAAGCCCCCACCCAGTGATCGGGAATGGGGACGATGTACATCTCATCGCCATCGAAGTCAAGCAACTCCTGGTACACCGCGCCCAGTCCAGACGTGCGCGAGACCTGCGCGGTGATCCTCGCCACGATCGCTGATGGGATGACCGTGATGAGCCGTGAGCCGAGGGACTCCTTGAGTGCGTCCGCCACCTCAACGTCACCCGCCTCGGCGACGATCGTGGTGGGGCTCCCGGCCGGGATCAGCTGGTTCAGGCCAAGGACCACCTTCACGAGGTAGGCCCGAGCGGTGTCGTCGTCAGGGCTCAGGACGATGACGGATTTCGCATCCTGCGGGTTCATCCTCGCGAGGTCGTTGACCCTCGTCGGAGTTCCGCTGCGCACGACGAGCCTGCTGGTGCCGAGGTCCTTAACGTCCCGGCGGATGTCGTCGGTCACCTCGACCGGGTCATCGGCCGTGAGAACGACGATCGCCCGACCCCGCTCGCTTCGATTGGCCTCGACGAGCTCGGAGATGACGACGCTCAGCTTGTCGCTTCGTCCGACGATGAGGGTGTGCCCGACCTCCACGACAGCCGAGCGACCCCTGCGCAGGGTCTCGAGCCGGGAGTCGATGCCGCTCGAAATGATGCCGATGATCGTGGCACCGAGGAAGATGCCGATGAGGGTGACCGCGAGCATCCCCAGCCGGAACTTGTCGCCTTCATCGCCGCTGAAGGTCCCCGGGTCAAGCGACCTGGTGATCGCCAGCCAGATGCCCTCGGTCAACGACGTGCTGCTGTCGGAGGGACCGATCCCGGTGATCTGGATGATGCCCGCGACGATGACGACGAACAGCGCCGTGAGGATGCCGAGCCACAGGAGCACCATGCCCACGCCCCGCGCGAGCGTGTTGTCGATCCGGTAGCGCAGGCGCTGCTTCACCGTGAACTTCGTTGACATGCGATGCCTCCAATGGGTGCAACTGAGTGTTGCGCACGATACCGCTGCGAGCTTCTTGGCCTTACGCGTTTAGGGCTAGGTAGGCCGTGGCAATGAGCACCGCGACCCCTCCGATGCGGTAGAGCCCGGTCATGCGCGGGCGCTGGTACCACCTTGTGTCACCCTCGTCCGGGTCGCGCCCGATCATTCCGAGCAGCGCAAGAAGGAATCCCGGTACGGCGAGGATGACGAACATCGTCTGCGCATATTCCGGTGAATCGCCGAGTGAAGTCACCAGAGCCGCTGACACCGCCCAGCCGACGATGAGCATGAACCCGACGAGCGGCACCCCCTCAGGCAGCGCCTGCCAGAGCCGAGCGGAATTCGGGAATCTATCCGCGATGATCTCGCATAGCGCCGGGACGAGGAAGAGCAGCGACGCCACCCACAACTGCCAGACGTTGCCGACGAAGGCCGCGGAGATGAACGCGAATGTGCCGGCTCGGAGAAGGGCCGAGACGACTCGCTGGCTGCGAGAGGCCTCGTCCGGCTCGATCGGGGTGATCGAGTCCATCCGCTCCGGGAACCACCTCGCCGCCGCGTCCTCGACGAGGATCTTCAGGATGAGGCCCACGAGGACCACGACCGCGAGCACCCCCGCGTTGTCGGCGATCGGGAACGCACTTCCGCCCAGCCCGGGCAGTGCTTCGGCGATGTTGAACGTGACCCATGCCCCGAGCAACGGCACGACGACGAGATCGGTCAGCCTCTCCCATGCCTCGGCCGAACCTCGAACGGTAGCCCGCCTGATGTCGCGGAACGAGCCCCCGATGATCCCCGGTCCGACGATGAGGAGCGCCACGCCCGCCAGCGTGCGCACGCTGGCAGCGTCGATGACGCCGCCGGAAACCACCACCACGAGCGAGAACATCAGTGCCGCGAGGACGCCGGCGAATGCATCGAATATCCCGACTGCGATGAGTGCAATCATCAGCCCGGCCGCAGCAGGCTGGGCGATTCCGCCGGTTGAGAGCCCTGCGACAAGTCCGAGGATGATCCCGGCAATCGGGAGGATGAGGCTCACGCTGCCGAAGATGGCGCGCAGCGGAGCAGCATCGCCGAGGCATCTTGCCGCCAGCGGGCTCTTTGGTGACATCACGGCAATGGATGCGAGGGTAAGGCGATCGATGATCCCCAGCCCCGGCGCTCGGTACAGGCGCGAGTTGTCGCCCCGGGCCGGACCAGTCGGGATGAACCCTTCACGGCCATCGCCGCCGGCACCATCCTCCTGGCCGCGCAGGCTCTTACGCCGGCGAACCTCGGCTTCCACCCCGCCACCCTCCGAGCCACCGCCGCCTGATCCCCCGCCGCCTGATCCCCCGCCTCCCGAGCCCCCGCCATGGGAGGACCCGCCGCCGAACCCGACCACCGTGGCGACGGTGAGCCCTGCGATCGCGGTCACCACCACAGCGGTGGGATTGTCGAGGGGCGCGATGGGCGCGTACTTGGGCGCCTTCGGGTTGTCGGAGAGGACCGGCACGACGAGCTGCGAGGCATCGACGTTCTCCGCGACCCCCTGAAGCGTCCCGTCAGCACCGATCGTGATCCCGGTCGCCGACTTGAGGGTCTCGCCATCGGTTCCGGTCGTCTCGAGCACCACCGTGTGATCGCCCGGAGCCAGGCTCGACGGGAGCTGGGCAGATGCCGCGAATGACCCCTCCGCATCGGCAGCTCCACTGGTGAGGAGCTGCGGCTGCGAGAACACCCAGAGCGAGTACTGGGCCCCGGCTGCAGCGCCACTGCCCTCCACGCTGATCCCGACTTCGCCGGAGGGCGTGCCGATCGCACCGCGGATCGTGAGTCTTACCGCGCCTGAAGCAACGGCGGACGGTTCGACCTCCGGTTGGGGTTCGAGTTCAGGGGCCTCGTCGGCCGCAGGCTCATCAACGAGTTCGTCCCCGGCATCCTCAGCCGCCTCGTCAACTGCGTCAGCCCCATCCGCTTCGTCTACCGGCTCGTCCGCTTCGTCTACCGGCTCGTCCGCTTCGTCTACCGGCTCGTCCGCTTCGTCTACCGGCTCATCCGACGCCTCGTCGGTGGCTACCTCGGATTCCGTGAGAGTGGGCTCACTCGAGGCCTCAACGGTGGGCTCGGCAGGCGCCTCAGGGGTCGTCTCCGCATCTGGCGCGGGCGCAGGATCCCCCGCGGGCGCTCCGGGGTCATCCTCGGCACTGACGGGCGCGGCATGGCCGGGTCCGGGCAGACTCACGAGCGAGAGGCCAAGAGCCAAGGGCACCGCGAGCAGCGCCATGACAGGGAGTCTGAGCAGGCGGGGGGACCGAGATCGCACGTGCAACGCTCCTTAGGGCCTTGAGAACTGCGGGAACATTAATGTAGGGGCAACCCGTGCGCGGGACAATCGACCGTCGTCAGAAACGGCGCGAGATCAAGGAAATGGGGTGCTAAGCCCCCACCGCTTGGATCACACCCAGATCAGACCCGGCGCCGGCCCTCAAAGGCCCGGCCGAGGGTGACCTCGTCCGCGTACTCGAGATCTCCTCCGACGGGCAGCCCGCTTGCCAACCTTGAAACGGCCACGCCGAGTGGACTGATCATCCGGGCGAGGTAGGTGGCGGTCGCCTCGCCCTCGAGGTTCGGGTCGGTTGCGAGGATCACCTCGGTGACGGTGCTGTCGGCCAGCCTGGCCATGAGCTCGCGGATCCGCAGGTCATCGGGGCCGATGCCCTCGATCGGATTGATGGCTCCGCCAAGGACGTGATACCTCCCCCGGAATTCACGGGTGCGCTCAATCGCCACGACATCCTTGGACTCCTCGACAACGCACAGGCAGGTGAGGTCGCGGCGCGGATCACGGCAGATGCGGCACTGCTCCTCCTCCGAGACGTTGCCGCAGATGCTGCAGAACCGGACCCTCTCCTTGACCTCGCGAAGCGCATCGGCCAGCCGCAGGATGTCGACAGGGTCGGCGGCGAGGATGTGAAATGCGATGCGCTGCGCGCTCTTCGGCCCGATCCCCGGCAGCCGGCCGAGTTCGTCGATGAGGTCCTGGACTATCCCTTCGTACATCAATGCTGGATCTCACCGATCTGCGTGGCGCCGAGCGTGCGCATGACGAGGTCGACACCGCTCTCCTCGACAGCGTCCTCGTCGTCGATGCTCGGGGCATCGACCTCGATGGGAGGCAGGACGACGGCGGGTGGCGCATCCTCAGCCGCCGCTGAGGTGGGCGCAGCCGCCGCCGCAGCAGCAGCCCCGCTCGCGTTCGGCGCGAGGACGACGTCGATCTTCACGTCGCGGCGCATGACGTCGAGGATCGCCTGGCGAAGGCGCTCGTCGTGGCCGCTGGACCGAATGTTGATGGCTGTGCCGGCGCTGTCGATCGCCACCGCGAGCACACCGTTCGACAGCGAGATGGGTGCTGAGTTCGCGAACGCCATCCAGGCCACCCGCGAGTAAGTCTTGAGGGCATCGAGCACGGCCGGCCACATCGACCGCATCTCGGCAAGCCCTGACTCGTCCGACGACGTGTTCGAAGCCGTGACGGCCGTGGGCTGAACCGCCACCGCCGCAGGAATCTCAGGTGGTTGGGCCTTCGGTGCCGAGCTCTCCGTCACCTCGGAGAGCTTGCGCGGCGCGCGCCCGGTGGACGCCGGCTTGGCCGGTGGAGTCTGTGCCGGTGCGGGGGTCGAATCTGTCACCACCCTTACGGCCTCGGGGGCGACGGTGATCGTCGGGGTGTCGGCGGCTGGGACGCTCGCCGGCGAGAGCACTGCAGCGGCAGCCGGCGGCTGTGCCGACATCCGCCGCTCGAGCTGATCGAGCCGCGCCCGAGTGCCTCGCTCATCCGCGTCGGAGGCCGGCAGCAGCAATCGGGCCGCCATGAGCTCAAGATGGAGCCTCGGGGCAGTTGCCCCGCGAAGGTCGCTCAGTGCCTCGCTCACGACATCAGCAGCACGCGCGAGCTCGGCGGCACCGAAGGCTGCCGCCTGCACCACCTCGCGTGCCACCTGATCCTCGGGTGCGTCGATGAGCTTCACCTCGACAGCGTGCGGAACATGCTGCAGCACGATGAGATCGCGGAGCCGCTCGAGCAGGTCGGTGGCGAATCGGCGCGGTTCATGCCCGGCCTCCATAACCCGGTCGACGACCATGAAGAGTGCCGCGCCATCGTGCGCCGCCATCGCATCGACCGTCTCATCGAGGAGTGCGCCATCGGTCATGCCGAGCTGTGCGACGGCTTCGGCGTAGGTGACCCCCTCAGGGCCACATCCAGAGATGACCTGGCTGAGGATCGACAGGCTGTCGCGGACGCTGCCGGCGCCTGCCCGCGCAACGAGTGCGAGCGCCGCCGGATCAGCGGGGACGCCCTCGGCTGCGCAGACCGACGCAAGGTGCTCTGCGAGCACCTTCGCTGAAACGAGCCGAAAGGTGTAGTTGTGGGTGCGCGACCTGATGGTCGGAAGGACCTTGTCGACCTCAGTGGTCGCGAAGATGAAGCGGACGTGGTCGGGTGGCTCCTCGACGAGCTTGAGCAGCGCATTGAAGCCCGCAGTCGTGACCATGTGGGCCTCGTCGATGATGTAAATCTTGTAGCGCGACGAGGCCGGCGCGAACATGGCCCGCTCGCGCAGGTCGCGGGTGTCTTCGACCCCGCCGTGGCTCGCAGCGTCCAATTCGATGACATCGATCGAGCCGACGCCGTTGGCCGCGAGGTCAAGGCAGCTCTGGCACTCGCCGCACGGGTTGGGGGTCGGGCCCTGGGCGCAGTTGAGCGAGCGGGCCAGGATGCGGGCCGTGGATGTCTTGCCGCAGCCCCTGGGCCCGGAGAACAGGTAGGCGTGGTTCACGCGGTCGTTCTCGAGCGCGCGCCTCAGGGGGCCGGTAACGTGATCCTGGCCGACGACCGCGTCGAGCGACGCGGGCCGATAGGTGCGATACAGAGCCATGGACACGTGCGCCACCCTAATCGTCCGGGCCGACAACCCGCGAAATGCTCCGGGCCGACCGGGCTCCGGGGCAACCGACCGACCGTCTGGGCAATGAAGGGACCCCCCGCGCACCCGCCAGAGCCTGCCTACCCTTGCTGCCTTCCGGCCCTGGGGGGATTCAGCGAGATGACGCCGCACGAGGGGTCGGCACAAGCGTACGTGGCAGGCGGTTCGCGGAACAACCGCGGTCGCTTGTAACGTTCCCCTCGGAGGATTCGCCTAGTGGCCTATGGCGCTCGCTTGGAAAGCGGGTTGGGTGTGAAAGCCCTCAGGGGTTCGAATCCCCTATCCTCCGCCAGCGGACGGCACCGAGCGATCGGTGCCGTTCTGCGTTTTCGGCTCCGTCGTCGCC
>WLOY01000152.1 GCA_009699015.1 Actinomycetota bacterium
CATCGACGGCCTCGCGAGCGCGATCGACGCGATGAACGAGGTGATCTCGGTGGCCGGGCCGCTTGAGCGAATCGAGTTGTGGAGGGCCCTTCGAGAGCGGATCGACACGGGAATGGACGAAGCCGTCGCCGGAGCTCGACTGCGCGGCGACTCCTGGGGCACCATCGGTCGCGCCGCCGGGATGACGCGGCAAGCCGCTCACGGGCGCTGGGCGAAGGCACTCGATCCGGCGGACACCGGCCAGCCAGGCGATCAGGAGCAGAAAGCACCGACAGCGCCGGTTGCAAAGGAAGCCCAGCGGGTTCGGCCAGGGGACCCGAAACGGGAGGTGGTCGACGTGCGCATGTCGGGACTGCCCTTCGGCGTCTCGTTCGATGTCACGCGCCGCCGACTCGATGAGCGCCCGGGCCGGTCGGCCGGAAAATGACCGGTGGCACTCACGCTGGATCATGCCGGCGTCGAGTGCGTCGCCAGAATTGGCGGGCACGGTCATGGCCATGATCACGACAGCGTTTGAGGCACTGGCCCGCACTGCATGGATGCTCGAAGCGGGTTACGTTTCGCACAATCCATGCAAGCTAGCCGCCGTCAGGCTCCTGAGGACTTACCGCTACGCCGGCACGCCGGGCGGGCTGCTGGTCCCGCTCGCCGCTGCCGGATACATCGCGGTCGATGCCGAGGACGGGATGTGGGAGATCAACCTGGCGAGGATGGCACAGGTCGCCCTTGATCCGCTGATGCACGGAGTCACTCCAGCGGGCCTCACGGTCGCCGGATTTGCAGCGGCCCTCGCCCGTGCTCCATCGACTTTCGGGCTCGACGAAGAGGGTGCTGCCGCTATCGCTCGGGTGTTCGCCGAAGCCGGGCGCGATTTCGCGGACCTGCGGAGCGATCGGCCCGTCTGACAGGGCGGCCACCCCTCTGGTCGGTCAGTCAGTCAACACCGAGTGCGTCAATGGGGCTCTCGGCGAAACCCGTTGACTCGCGATCAACCCATTGGGCGGGCGTAAGCGATGGTCCGGAGTTGCCTTCGCTCGTTGGGGTGCCGAGCGAGGAATGCTCGTCCTCTAGATGTCCGGCAATTCCTGGTCGGCAATCTCGACGAGCTCGAACTGCGAGGAGTCCTCGTCCGCGAATCCCTGGTCGATGTCGCGTTGCACGGTTTTGCCGATCGCGTTCTCCACCAGCTGGCATAGGAGTTCTCGCCGAGCCGCGAAGTAGGCGTCGAAAGCGTTGGCGCGCAGGTACTCCGCGGGTATCAAGTGGGTGGCCAGAATGCCATCGAGCTGGCCGCCGTCGACTTGGGCACGGGACTCGATGATCTCGAGGTAGGACGCTGGTGCGACCCCGCCAATGGTCCGGTTCGTCCGGGCACTGATCGTCGTCTTGTTCACGATGCTCTCGCGATGCTCGTCGTCGATGCCCGTGTCGGTGCACCACTTCTGCGGGAAAACATGGTGGATGTCCACTGCGAGCTCGGCGTGCTGGACCTTGTCCAGGGCCTTGTCCTCCATCCAGTCCCGCGCGCCTCCGTCGAGAATCAGGGCGGCGATGCCCTTGTAGGCGGCGGCGTTTCGGGTCCTGAGCGAGTGCAGACGCGATTCAGTGAAGTTCGCGTCCTGAAGGGTGCGTGGCAGGGGCTTGGTGTCGTCCATCGCCCACGTGGGGACCATCTCGATGTCGCGCGCGAACCGGGTCTCTATGGCGGATCCATAGAGCTCTCCGAGAACCCCGCACCAGTACCACCGAACCAGCCGGTCGCTGACGGCAATGAGGTCAGCGTCCTTGCCGAGCGTCGCCTTGATGGCCGCCAAAGGCACGATCTGCTTGGGATACGGCACGTCGCGGGGGGCGAAGATGTGGCGGTCTGCGAGGAAGCCGGATACCCACTTGAATGCCTCGGTCAGCGGATCACGCCACTCCAGGTAATCGTCCAGCGTGAGCTTGAGGACGTCCTCGCGTTTCGCGGAGATTGCCGGCGGACGTTCACTGGTGTCGGCCATTTGCCTCTTACGGGTCACCAGCATCGTCATCGCCTGCAGGAAGTCCGTGTTCTCAACAGCGGCAAGGACGGGGTGGGACGCCCACTTCTCCTGAGTCGATCTCCAGTCGTCGTTCAGCCGGAAGTCCTCGCCGGTCCTCGCGTAGTGATCGGCGTCGCCTGCGAAGACAGCAGTGAGCAGTTCGAACACGTTGAGCGGCAGTCCGCCGATGTTGACCTTCTCGAACACGGTCGCGACCGCCGCCTTCCCGGTGTTCTCATCCAGAACGATCGCGGGGATGTCATACGTGGCGGCCGGCTTGATGAAGCGCTCGTGGAAGACCTTGCCCCTGTCGCGGTCCGCGAGGTCGAGGATCCAACTCATGTAGTCCCCGTACAGCAGGTGCAACGGGAAGTACCCGTGTTGGTGTTGCCTTGACTGGGTGCTCAGGTCAAGGACGATGTCCTTGCCGAAGTTCGACCGAATGGTGCCGTCCGCCGGGACGGAGATGAGCGCTTCGTCGACGCGTGCCTCATCGTCCAGGGCCGTCTCCATGTGGATGAAGTAGCGGCGATCGAGCAGTTTCCCTCGGGCGTCCTTGGTGTTGACGACCCCCGTCCCGCTCAATGCCTGCGTCAGTGATGTGAGCCGTTGCTGGCCGTCGAGGAGCAGGTACTTCGCATCCGTTCCTGGCGCGAGCTCCACTCCCTCGATGGCGCGGGGCTTGAAGCGAACCTGGCTGTTGCCTGTCTTGAGCAGCATGACGGCGCCCATGGGGTGCCCGCGCAGCACGGTGACGAGGAGCTGGCGGATTCGTTCGTCCTCCCACTTGTATCCGCGCTGAAAGTCGGGCAGCTGAATTTCACCCGATCGAGTCCAGGCCAGGTACTCGCCCAGCTCGTGCATCGGCGTCAAGAACCCCACAAGTTGCCCCACCTTCTATAAAGGAGCCCGCCTACGCGAACGTAGGCCCATCCTGCCTTGGGCGTCTGACGAAGTCAGCGATCGGACCATGCCCCCATACGTTCCAACGGGCACTCAGGTTGCAGCGACGTGAGCTTGGCGAAGGTGCGGGGGGTATGCGCCGCAGATGGGAAGAGCGGTGGGTGCACCGGCAGGTGAGTGTCGTGCTTCAAGGAGAGCGGAGGTCAGGTCGTCGGACTGCAATTCATTGAAGAGGACTGGCGGCGCGATCAGCTCAAGGTCCTCGTCTCGACGTGCCAGGTGAGCCGCGCCGCTCCACTGTCCCCGGGCATGGAGACCCCGATGACCAAGAGGCTGAACCTGAGGTTTCAAACGAACGTTGCCTATGGCCGCGTTCATGTCCTCGGCGGGGTGACGGAAATCTCCGTAGATGTTGCGGGATCGGGCAACTTCCCCGGCCGAGACCCTTGCGTGGGGTCGATGCTCCCAGCGAAACCTCATGCCTGGATTGAATCCTCGAGTTCTGACGTCAGTGCCCTCGTCGCGGCCCAGCGCCGTTTTCCGGCCGGTGCTGGGCTACCAGGTGGGAGTCGGCGGCGTCGGTGCGCGGGCAGCAGTGTCTGCTGCTGCGTAGCGATCCCCGTTGATGTTGTTACTGCGATCAACTTTGCTGGGGGCGAGGATCTCTGCGACGACGCTGCCATCCCTCGGGCACAAGATGACGAACGGCCATTTGGCAGCCGGCACCCTCGCCTCGTGAACGGTTCCAGTCCATCCGCATTTGCAGGACCACGCTTGCGTCCGCCAGTCGGACCATGTCGAGTAGTAGTGGCAGGTCGGGTGCTCGGACCATGTTCCTAAGGGCGGGCTCACTTGGTGTTCGCGGAGGAAGTCCTTGATGGTCGTGTCGTAGTACAGCTTGTCTCCGCCGAGGCAGGCTCCTGCGTCGTTGGGGTCTATCCATGCCACCCGTCCCGGATATCTCTCCAGCACCTTGGCGCTTACCGTGATGATTGCCTCCCAATGCTCGAATCCTGACGGCTCGCGGTAGATTTCCCTTCCACGGCATGTCAGTACCAGCCAGTCTGGGTTCATCCAGTCGCGTCCACCGTCGGTGGTGAACGTGAACTCCAATGAATCTCCTTCGAGTTCGGGTAGATCTCTTCCGCGTGACGCGACCCTTGATTGGGTCCGTTGCTCGGCGCGGGCGAATGCCTGTTCCATGACCTTCGCCTCGGCGTTGCCGGCATCGGCAGCCGCGCGGGTCTCCTCGACACCCGGGTGGATGAGGAGCCCGAACTTGTACTCGCATGGCGCTTGCGGGCACCACAACTCGGACAGGTCGTTGAAGAACTCCTGCTGTAGTTCCGCTCCTTGACCCTGCCATCCGCATTTGGGGCATGTCCAGGTGCGCGTCCTCCAGTCCGAGTAGTAGGGAGGGCGGCTGTAGTCGAATGTCTCATCTGTCACGGTGACTTCCCTTGCGCCTTGTCATGCTCGATGGGCCCGATGGCCATGCCGTTGAGCGTCACGCGGCTCGCTTCTCCGGACAGCGTGAGAACGGATGAGGCATCATCGGTGTTGCTCGGATCCAGGAAGGGGCTCGTTACCTCGAACAGGTCACCAGACTGGGGCTCCCAGCAGTCCTTGCCCTCAGCGATTTTCATCAGCGCCAACTGGCGTAGGGGACGAGCGTCGTCGCCCATCCACGTGAGACGGTGGCGGATCTCAGGAGCCCAATCTTCGAGCCAATCACCAATCAGGTCGGAGCCACCGCCAATGATGTCTCCATTGCCGTACGTGCATAGCGCGCGCCATTCGCCTGTGATTACTTGGTGAGGGTCAATGTCTTCAACTAGCTCGTCGTCGACGTACACCGTCAGACCGACACGCTCAAAAAGGTCGAGTTCTCGGCATGCCGGATCCAGCCTCAGCCGGGGCAGGAGCCACGTTGAGTCAACGCCGGTGAATTCGTCAGCGTCGAAAAACAGTACGGTTTCCTCGTTCCCGGTCAAGTGCCGAAGCCGTTGCGGCGCAAGGTCACTCATGGCTGCGCCTCCATCTGTTCCAGCATCGGACTTATCGCCTCAATCCCGAGACTAAGTGGGATTGTCAGGGTGTCAGGGACTCCTCTTGCCTCCCCAATTCGCAGCAGTTCCCTGTAGTAGAGGAGAACTTGAGCAGGGGTTCCATTGAACTTCCACTTCGGGAGCCCACGCTGGAGGTCCGTGACAAGCGCCCGGATGTTGTGGACCTTGTCAGCCAACGAAACCATCACAGCACGGCCATCGGCCTCATTTTCAAGGTGCTCGAGGTACTTTTGCTTGCGCTCCCAGTAGTCGACGTTCCGCTTCCAATCTTCGTCTGTGGAATCAGAACATGCCTCGACAATGTCTGCGACATCATCGCCGAATCGGGCGCGCACGTCAGCCAGCCTCGGGAGTCCTCCCGCGTCCTCGACAGCGTCATGCAGCAATCCGGCGATGGCTTCGTCCTCAGTGCCGCCGGCCTCGAGCACGAGGGCGGAAACTCCGAGCAAGTGGCACAAGTACGTCGTGTCAGTGCCCTTGCGCTTGTCCGTGCCGTGAAGTGCTGCCGCGTACTCCACCGCGCGGGTGTACTTGTGCGTCAACACCGTCGGAAACCTCGCTGTTCCTGCCGACGAATCGCTCATTGACATTGGGCTCTCATATTCGTTGTCTTCCATGGTGCTCCTTGGAGTCGTGCGAGATCAATCCATCTCGCCTACGTGTGTGATTCAGCATTCGGTTCGAGTCGCCCTGTCGTACCCGTCGAGGCGTTCCCGTGGATCCGTCGATACGTGGCGGGATCCCGGGGTTCGCTGCCGCAGCCATGGCGGAGGTTGCGATTAAGTGTCATGAGCGCCAATCCCCTACTGCGATGAGGACAGCATTGCATCGACCGCTGACATTGTTCGTCGATTCCGAATGCCAGTGAGTTCTTCGTCCTGGCAACGCATCATGAACCTGGACCCAAAGAATCAGCCTGGCTAGATATACCGAAGAGCCAGGCGCGCAAGGCAGTGAACTTCCGACATGAGCAGCGATCGGCTGGAGCATTCGTGTTGCTGCCCTTGCCCCGAGGGAAACGGGGCCCGGACTTCGCTTCCGCCGACGTGGCTACCGGCCCAGCCTGCCTTCGATAGGCTCGAATGCGAGCATAAAGGAAGATTCCGGGGGGTGGAAGCGTGACGTTGGAGGTTGGCGTGCCTGCACTTCCCGAGCCGGGTCAGGTCGTCGAGGTACGTGGATCCACCTGGGCGGTCGCGAACGTGCTCGCCCAGGGGTTGCCCAGAAGCCCAGCCGACGATGGCGCATCCCGGCTCTCCCATGTCGTCGACCTTCAATCCCTGGACGAGGACCGGCTGGGGGAGCAGCTCACCGTCGTGTGGGAGCTCGAAGTCGGCCAGACCGTCACTCCGCCGCAGGGCCTGCCCGAGCGCATTCATCCGGAGTCATTCGATGCCCCAAGCACCTTGGCCGGGTTCATCGACGCGATGCGCTGGGGAGCGGTCACCTCCGCAGACCCGAACCGCTACCAGGCTCCTTTCTGGTCAGGAGTCAACGTCGAGGCATACCAGCTTGAGCCATTGAGGCGTGCCCTGACGGCACCCCGTGCCAACCTGCTGCTCGCCGACGATGTCGGGCTTGGCAAGACGATCGAGGCGGGCCTCGTCGTTCAGGAGCTGCTGCTGCGCCACCGGGCGCGCTCGGTCGTCATCGTGTGCCCGCCCAGCCTGGCGCTGAAGTGGCAGGACGAGATGCGCGACAAGTTCGGGCTCGACTTCACGATCGTCAACAGCGAGCTGCTCGCCCAGGTGCGGCGCACCCACGGCCTGCACGCGAACCCGTTCAAGATGTTCCCTCGGGTGATCGTGAGCATGGCATGGCTGCCGCAGGTGAGGGCCCAGCGATTGCTGCGCGACGCCTACGCGCAGGCCGGCACCCCGAAGTCCGGCAAGCGGTTCGCGTTCGACATCCTCATCGTCGACGAGGCCCACCACGTTGCACCGTCGAGCCCGCCGGCCATCGCCGGTGGCCGGGCCTACGCCATCGACACGCAGAGGACGGTGGCAGTGCGCCACCTCGCCGACCGGTGCGAGCACAGGCTCTTCCTCAGTGCCACTCCGCACAACGGGCATCCGGAGTCGTTCACGGCCCTCATGGAAATGATCGATCCGCGACGGTTCTCGCGGGGCGCGCTGCTCGATGCGGCGGCGCTGAGGGACGTCACCGTCCGACGGCTGAAGCGCGATCTCCCCGGAAAGGGGTTCAAGACCCGAAGGGTCCGCGCCGAGACGTTCGAGCCGGCAAAGGACGAGCAGGAGATGTTCGCGCTGCTCGACGAGATCGTCACGAGGAGCGCGAAGCTCAACGGCACCAAGCCCACCGGCGACATCGTGACGATGCTGCTCAAGAAGCGATTCCTCTCCAGCCCCTACGCGTTCGGCCAGACACTGAGCCACTACCTGAGCAGCCGCAGCGGCCGAGGCCTCACCGATGAGGACTACGACGACATCCTCGGCGAGGGCCAGTCCGACGAGGAAGAGGGCCTGTGGGAGCAGGACGAGGCCGAGCGGCTCCGTGACTCGAAGTACAGCGATCCGCTGAGCGGCGCAGAGCCAGGACAGCTCGAGGCCCTCGTCGGCTGGGGCTTGTCGTACGAGAGCCGCGCCGACTCCAAGCTCGGGGCCCTCCTGCGCTACCTCGACGCGATCTGCCGACCCGACGGCAAGCACTGGACGAACGAGCGCGTCGTCGTGTTCAGCGAGTACGCCCACACCGTCGACTGGCTGACCCGCGTGCTCTCGCAGCACGGCTATGCCGACGTGCTGTCGGTCATTCAGGGGTCGACGCCCGCGGAGGAACGCGAGTACATCCGCTCGCAGTTCACCGAGGAGCCCTCCAAGGAGCCGGTCCGGGTCCTCCTCGCGACGGATGCCGCGGGGGAGGGCATCGACCTGCAGACCCATTGCTGGCGCCTGGTGAACTTCGATATCCCGTTCAACCCGTCACGGCTCGAGCAGCGCATCGGCCGCATCGACCGCTACGGGCAGACCCAGGAGCCCCAGGTCATCCACTTCACGCCCGACAGCAGCGCCTCCACCTACGGCGCGGACGCCGACTTCATGGCCCGGATCGCCTACAAGATCGCGAACGTCGAGCAGGACCTCGGCTCCGCCAATCCGGTGATCGGCGACGAGATCCAGGAGCACTTCGCCAGGAAGAAGCTTCCGAAGAAGAAGTCGAAAGGCGTGAACGCCAACGACGTCATCAACGGCGCCCTCGCGGGCGGGCTCGACCTCAACGCCCGCCTCACTCAGCTCGAGCAGGGCTACGACGCCTCGCGGGCCGAGATGCACCTCGACCCGGCCAACCTCCGCCGAGTCGTCGACACGGCCCTTGCGATGAATCACCAGCCGCCGCTGGTGCCCAACTACGACCTTGCCCAGGATTCGGATGCCGATGTCTTCGACGTTCCGGCGCTCTCGGCGGGATGGCGCTCCACGACTGTCGGGCTCGACACGCGGCTGAATCCGGGCGTGATGCGGCCCATCACCTTCGACGCCGAGGCTGCCTCCGGGCGAAGCGACGTCGTCTATGTCCACCTCGGCCACCCGATCGTCCAGAAGTCGCAGCGACTCCTTCGCCGCTCGCTGTGGAGCGTCGACTCGCCGCTGAGCCGGGTGACGAGCGTCGTCGTCGACGACCTGCCAGAGTCCTTCGTTGCCGCAGTCACCCGCATGGTGCTCGTCGGACGAGGG